>CBIMUR010000199.1:0-1506 GCA_966247155.1 uncultured bacterium | reverse complement strand
AACATGTTGATTTGGTAGTCGCCCGAGCGCCGCTTTGCCATGTCGATGATAGGCAGCATGCCGCCAAAATAGTTGCCCAAGGTAAGGTCGTTGTTGGCCCGCAGGCCAGTTAAGATGACTGGTTTTTCCATACTTCCTCTATTGTACCATTTTATAATTGACTTTTAGGTAGCGTGATGCCTTAAAACCTAAATAATCGGTTTGTTTTTTATACGAGTTCTCCCCTACTAACACTGGGTAAAAACCGTCGCTGGCACGCGTGAAATTACGGAGCTTGGCCGCCCGTTGCTCGCTTATTTCCGACTTTTTAAGAAGGTCGGTCACTTCGTAAACCTCCTTTTCTTCTCTGTATATTTCGCCGCGTAAAAACCTGGTAATGTCGTTGCATAGCGCATCGAGCGTTTGTGGTTGTTTCGCTTCTTCCTCGTTTATTTCTATCGAAACGGCGCGCTGATAGTTACCAATCAGCGACGTTTCAACTACCGGGTGTTTCATATGCACCACTTTCGCGATGGACGATGCCATAAGAAAGCCACCGTTTGCCAGTGGATCGGCCGCGATAAAGCAGGGCGGCTGATTGCATGTGGTGGTGTGGAGGTCGAGCACCAGTGCGTAGTTGTGCTGACGGATTTGTCGGAGAACTTGCGCCGCTCGCCGCTCCTCGTACGTTGTACCTTCGCCGGTATAGCTCCGGTTCATGTCGGACTCAAGATAGCGCACCCCGCGCGCCATGGCGCGGGGATTGGCAACGAGGTAGTGTGTATGGTGTAGCAGGTCGGGGCGGCGTGAGCGGATGTAAGTATACAGGTGCTTGCCCAACTGCTCGTTGCCGTGGTGAAAGCCCAGCAATAAAATTTTATTCATAAGAGCCTCCGTCAAGAACGACAGCAACGGCCAACGCGTTGTTGGGGTCTTGTAGCTGCGCGCAACGTTCGTTCAGGACTTCGCCGTTATAACGGCGAGTGGCTGGATCGTAGGAGCCGTACAGGCCGTCGGGCGCATAACGGCCGCGATGGTAAATATGCCCATCGCTGGCGATTTCCGCATGGGGGATCTGGGCGGCGACAAGCTCCGGCTTGTCATAGACAAGCACGTCCTCGGTACTGCTCACCTCGCCGAGTACCCGTAAAAGCGAGGGGTTACGTGTGTAAGCAATCATTTTCTTAGCCGCTTCGTCGCCTGTAAACTGGCGCACTAGCTCGGTGCCTATTCCCTGGCCTTGCATGGCCGAGTGGACGATAATGCCGGAAAGTTCAAACGCGGCTTTGCCAAAGTGTCCTCCGGTATGCGGCAAATGCGACCATGTCACCGTTGCTCCGCAGGAACTGAATGTCATCGGCACCCTCTAGGTGGGCTTGGGTATCGAGGTAGTTCTCTTCTCCCGCCTCCCTGCCAAATCCCATGGCCGTGAGCGCTGCGGCTTCTTCTACCTCGCGAGCGCTAACTTTTCTAACTCTTTCTAGGTTGAATGACATATTTTTCTCCTTTTGTCATTACGTTTATAAA
>CBIMUR010000198.1:0-1520 GCA_966247155.1 uncultured bacterium | reverse complement strand
TCTGGTTAATAAAAATGACGGTCGTCTTGCTTTTGTTGATAATGCCCGTCAGCTTGCGCAGCGCCTGGCTCATCAGGCGGGCCTGCAGCCCCATGTGGCTATCGCCCATGTCACCGTCGATTTCAGCCTGCGGCACCAGCGCCGCCACCGAGTCGACCACCACCAGGTCGACCGCGTTGCTGCGCACCAACGTCTCGGCGATTTCCAGCGCCTGCTCGCCGTTGTCTGGCTGGCTCACTAGCAAGTTGTCGGTATCAACGCCCAGCTTTTTGGCATATGCCGGGTCAAGCGCGTGCTCGGCATCGATGAACGCCGCCGTACCGCCGCTTTTTTGCACCTCGGCAATCGCGTGCAGGGTAAGAGTAGTTTTACCGCTGCTCTCCGGACCATAAATCTCAATAATACGCCCCTTCGGGTACCCGCCGCCCAGCGCCAAATCAAGGCTCAGCGCACCGGATGGAATCAGCTCCACATCTACTTTGTGCGCCTCGCCCAGCTTCATGATCGAGCCGTCGCCAAACTGCTTTGTAATCTGGTCCATCGCCAGGCCCAGCGCCTTCAGCTTGCCTTCATTATTCGTTGCTTTTTCAGCCATTTCTGCCTTTTCAGCTTTTTTCGCCATAAAATATCCCTCTCTTTATCTCTTTCTATTATACGATATTTTGCGTATTATTTGGTACAATAGAAACAATGAAACGCTCCCAAGGGTTTACTGTCATTGAAGTCATCGCCGTCGTGCTATTCCTGTCCGTCGCGGCCGTATTGCTGCTTATCCAAAAAAGCAACCTTGCCGCCACCCAGCGCGACGACCAGCGCAAAGCCGCCATTAACGCCATTTACTACAACCTCGAGGAAGTCTACTACGAGAAAAACGGCTACTACCCAGTAAAAATCGACAGCAAAACGCTACGTGCCATGGACCCGGCGCTCTTCACCGACCCGGACGGCACCACACTGAACGAACCGGAAGCCAACTACCACTACGACGCTACCAACTGCACGAACGACCGCTGCAAAAGCTACAAGCTCAGCGCCGACCTTGAAAAAGAAGACACCTACGTCAAGACCAGCCGCCACAACTAGGCAGACTAGTCGTTTACCACGGGGCGGCCGTTTTTAAAGGCCTCGACCGCGTTGTTCAGCAGCGCGATCTGCTCTTTCGGGTTGGCCACGTAGCTGAACCGGTACGTCGTTTCATCGCCCTCGGTACTAAGGCGAATCGAACCATAGTTCAGCATAACCTGTATGATCCCCTGCTGGCGAAAGCTCGCGTCCTCGATATTCGACAGGCTTACCGTTTGCTCGTGGCGCGAAAACAAGCTGGTCTGGATTTCCTGGATGACGCTTTCATTGGTAAGAAAAAACCGGTTGTTCATATACACCCACACCGCGATGTAGCCGCCTATGCCCACCAGCAGTATGAAGAGCAGACCGATCAGCAGCACAATGCCGAAGGGCGGCGCGTTATACATCCCTGCCGAGCTGACCATCAGCGGATAGTTAATCAGCAGCGACGCCAC
>CBIMUR010000197.1:0-1521 GCA_966247155.1 uncultured bacterium | reverse complement strand
GGCGATCACCTTTTCGGGAAATAATTTGCGCAGCTCTGATTCGATGAGTTTGGTGCCGATGCCTTTGTGAATAATCTCTGCAGAGTGGCAAACGGGGCAGCTGGTAGGCACCTTTTCGGTGAGGCCGCAGACGTGGCAGCGCAGCAGGTGCTTGTCGGCATGCAGCGTAAAGGGGATAAAGCAGCGCGGACAAATGGCCGACCAGCCGCAATTCTCGCACAGGGTGGTGCTGGCGCTGCCGCGGCGGTTGTGAAAAATGAGCGCTTGTTTGCCAGACGCGAATGTTTCGGCGAGCTGAGCAAGGAGCGCGTCTGAGATGAAGCGATGTTTTTTGAAACCGGCGCGCTTGGTCATATCGACAAGCTGTATAGTTGGCTTGACGGCTCCCGCTTGGGCACGCTGAGCCATGCGAATGACCGGCCGGCCGGAGTGCTGCGCCAGGTAGTAGTCGGCTACCGACGGCGTGGCGCTCCCTAGTACGACCTTGGCTCCATGGTAGCCTGCCAGCACGCTGGCGGCACGCAGGGCGGAATAGCGCGGTGACTGTTCTTGTTTGAAGCTGGGCTCGTGCGCCTCATCGACAACGATCAGCCCGATGTTTTTGAGCGGCAAAAACAGTGCCGAACGCGGACCTACTGCTACGCGCGGAGAGGTGCTGGCAAGTGCGTCGCTCCAGGCGAGGTGGCGCTGGGCCTCGGTTTGGCGGGAGTGGGCGAGAATGATGTCGTTGAAGTGGTGTGAAAATTCGTCGACAAGCTGTGAGGTGAGGGCGATTTCCGGCACCAAGATAATAACCGATTGCCCGCGCGCAAGCGCCCGCTCGGCCAGCTCTATGTAAACTGTCGTTTTGCCCGAGCCGGTGACGCCGTGAAGCAGGGCAGTACCGGGTGACATTTGTTCGACCGCCTCTGTAGCCGCCCGCTGTTCAGGTGTGAACACATTTTTTGTTCGCTTTCGCAGCTGCGAATGCGGGGGGCGCGTCTGTTTGCGGCGTACTTTCTGAACCCCCCGCGGTAAGACCGTCTGCAGTACCTGGGCAAGGTGGGTGGCGTAGTAGCTGCTCATCCATAGGCTCAGGCGTACGAGCTGTTCGGGAAGCGGCGCGTCCGCTATCGTTTCGCCTGCCGTTTTAGTGTCGTAGGGCGGTTTCGCAACTTGCCGCAACACGACGCCCACTAGGGATCTCTTTCCAACCTCTATCTGTACGATTTGCCCGATGGCAAGCGGCGTTTCAGAGGCGTACGTAAAAAACGCGCTGCCCGCGCGGACGATCTGGTTCGGCGCCACCTCGTAATAGTGCATAGTTTCATTATACCGGTAAAAGCTGATAGAATAAGCGTATGTATTTTGAAAGCCGTGCCCAAGCCGGGCAAATTTTGGCTGCCCAGCTGGCAGAGAAGTACCGTTACGAAAACTGCGCGGTCGTGGCGCTGAGCGACGGCTCGGTGCAGGTGGGCGAGCAAATCGCCGAAACGCTGCACTGTATCCTGACGATGCTGCTGATAGAGGATATCCCGGTAC
>CBIMUR010000196.1:0-1539 GCA_966247155.1 uncultured bacterium | reverse complement strand
CCGCGTAGAATACAACCCCGAAAAACACAACCCGAGCGACTTTGCCCTCTGGAAGTTCAGCCCTTCGGATGAAAAGCGCGACATGGAGTGGGAAACGCCGCAAGACCTGCTGGAAAAACCAGAAAAAAAGATGGGCTTCCCCGGTTGGCACCTCGAGTGCTCCGCCATGGCCATGAGCATTCTCGGCGCCACCATCGACATCCACGCCGGCGGCATCGACCACATCCCCGTCCATCACACCAACGAAATCGCCCAGTCCGAAGCCGCAAGCGGCCAAACGTTCGCGCATTACTGGCTGCACTGCAACCACATCAAATCAAACGGTACCAAAATTAGCAAATCTCTCGGCAACGGCTACACCCTGCAAGACCTCGTCGAAAAGGGCTTCTCGCCACTCGACTACCGCATGTTCGTATTGCAGGGCCAATATTCAAACGAAGGCAACTTCACGTTCGAAAACCTCGAAGCGGCCAAAAACCGCCTGCGCCATTGGCGCAACGTTGCCGCGCTGCGCCACCAGACGCATGACACGGTACACGAACGCGACAGTAACGATCCGTCGCCCGCTCTTATCGGCGCCGTCAAGGAAGCGCTCAACAACAACCTCAACACGCCCGAGGCCCTGCGGCTGGTCGACGACATGTTCTCGCATGTCGAATCACTCCGCCCGGACCAGATCGACCGGCAGGCCTTCGCCGACATACTGGAAGCTCTCGACAGCCTGCTTGGCCTGCAGCTCGTTGCCAGCACGCCGGATATCAGCGACGACGTGAAGCAACTTATTCTCGAGCGCGAACGTGCCCGCGACGCAAAAGAATGGAAGAAATCCGACCAGCTCCGCGACCAACTGAAGGAGCAGGGCATTACCGTCCGCGATACACCTGGCGGCAGCGTCTGGGAATACGCCGCCTAGGCTATTCGCCCTGTATTTTTTTGGCAAGTTTCACAAGCGGCTTTTCGCTCCGCTCGCGGTTCTTTTTAGCGCGTTCAAGGTAATCTTCCAGCAATACCTTCAGGCAGCCGGCAATCGGAATAGAAACGATACCACCGACAAGGCCGAAGACATACAGGCCAATCGTTACCGACGCCAACACCATAAGCGCCGAAAGCTCCAACCGCTTCGCCTGGATAGTCGGCGAAATGAAATTATTCTCAACTTGCTGGTATATAACAAAGAACACAGCAAAGACGATCCCGGCGGTCAGGTCGTTAAACGCCAGCAGCAGTGAAATCAAAATCCCGCCGATCGTGGCGCCAAACATAGGTATCAGCGACAACGTAAACGCGATTGCCACCGCCGGAAGCGCCAAGTTCGCCGGTACGGCCGAGAAGAAAAGGCTCAAAAGGAACACCACCAGCCCAGACACCGTCGCGCCAATACCCGAGACCGTTAGCTGGCCGGTCACGTAGCCCGTCACCACATGATACATGCGCTGCACGAGGCGGCGGTGGGCTTCCATGCGCGCTTCGTCGTTGTAAACACCCCACAGGCGCTTCAGCCACATCGGCCCTTCAACAAGCATAAGAAACGACATGACC
>CBIMUR010000195.1:0-1541 GCA_966247155.1 uncultured bacterium | reverse complement strand
CGCGCAGCTGCGCGGCGCGATCATCCTGGCTCACTGCGGCAGCCCCGCCACGGCCAAAAACGCCACCATTATAGCTTCGTACGCGCCCGCGCCGCCCGGGGTCACCACGAAAAAGCCGGCAATGGTCGCCACGCCGTAGGCGATCAAAATCGGCGCCGGGTTGACCGGGTGGCCAAGCGCCCAAAACGTAATCAGAAACAGCGCCACGTCGGCCAGCGTAAATACCAGTCCCCATAGAAACGGCTTTGTTAAAATACGCTTGTCTTTCTTCAGCGCCAGATAGTCGTGGTGCATTTCCTCGAAGAACGCCGCCATTTGCGGCTGCGTCACGACGCGCTTCTTACGGCCAAACGTTATTTTTTTTACGGCCGCGTTAATAAGCCGGGAGAGCCACGCCGAAAATTTTTCTATCCGCCTTTGGCTGCCCAGCAGAAAAATCGCGCCGAAGATTGCCGCCACCATGCTTGAAACCAGCGTCGAGCTCATCAAAATAATCCAGCGGTTGATCCCGCCGTCGACCGTTACCAACAGTACCGCCACGGCCAGCAGCGCGATAAACGCCACGAAACCCATGGCGTAGCGCACCACCTGCGCCATCGTCGCCCGGCCTGAGCTAACGCCGTATTTGCCCAGCCGCCAGCTCATATATGATATGCCGCTCACGCCGCCGCTTGGCAGAATGTGGTTCACGAAGTTCATTTCGAGCGACATTTTTATAAGGTCGGGCTTGCTCACTTTCTCGATAGATTTCTTCGAGCGCAAATAGGTGAAAATCATCTCACCGCCCGCATAATACACCAGCATCTGCCCCGGTACCAGCAGCAGCAAAATCCAAATGTTTACGCTCTCTAACAGCTCCCAGGCACGCTGCAGTTCGTGACGGGAGAAAAACAGGATAATAGCAATTAAAGCAAACGTCGCGACGCTTAACCACGCTCGAAAAGACATGATACTAGTATATACTAAAAAGCATGCATATTGCGATTTTAGGCCGCCAGCCGGCTCTCGGCATGGCCGAGCTTGAAAAATTATACGGCGGCGAGGGCGTCCGCTGGTTTTCCGATGCTAGCGCGCTGGTTGATACGGGCCAGCTTTCCATCACGCGGTTGGGCGGCACGGTCAAAGCCGGGCGTGTCGTGGCCGAACTGCCCCGCGGTGACTGGCGCCAGGCCAGCATGAAACTCGTCCGGGCTTACGCGCGCGCCTGGGCCGGCCACGACGGTAAAATCACCCTTGGTATCAGCGCCTACGGGTTCGACGTGTCCCCGCGAGAGGTGCAAAAAACCGGCATCGTCCTCAAGCAAAAACTCAAAGGCAGCAGCGCCAGCCTCCGCCTCCTTCCCAACGCCGAGCCTGCGCTCAGCACTGCCACCTCCCACCATAACAAGCTCGGCTTGTCCGCAAACAAGGTCGAACTGCTCGTCGTCCGCGCCCGCAGCGGCAAAATCATCATCGCCGAGAGCACCGGCGCCCAAAACATCACCGCTTACGCCCGCCGCGACCAAGAGCGGCCAAAGCGCGACGCCTTCGTGGGCATGCTG
>CBIMUR010000194.1:0-1548 GCA_966247155.1 uncultured bacterium | reverse complement strand
TCGTCACGTCCACGACCGCGCTGATGGGCCGCACGCACAAGCGGGACAGATATGTCTGGTTTTTCAGCGGCGATTTGGCCGCGCCGTCTGCTCCCGCCAGCACGACAGCTTGGTAGCGGGCACAAAGCTCGGCGTCCTCAATGGTGACAGCCGGCGTCTCTACGTTCCCTTGTTTTTCAGAAAACTGCGGTGCAATATCCGCCAGCCAATCGGGCGTCGTGAACTTTTTGCCCTGAATAGCCGCCACCTCGCGCGCAATGCCGATAATACCAAAGCAATCCGGCCGGTGTGTCAGCGATTTGTTCTCAATGTCCAGCAAATAATCATCCAGCTCATAGCTTTTGGCAAAGCTTGCACCTGGCTGCAAATTCCCGTCCAGTTCCAAAATGCCGTCGTGCTCGTCGAACAGGTCAAGCTCACGTGCGCTGGCAATCATGCCGTTGCTCACCACGCCGCGAAGTTTGCGGGCACCCAGCACGAATGGTTCTGTGTCGCCGTGCGTTTGCGGCACGGTGCTGCCTGGCGGCAGCCACGCCACCATAATGCCTTGGCGCACGTTCGGCGCGCCGCACACCACCTGCACGTAGCCGTTTTCATCGCGCGTGACGTCTGGCGTTTTGCCTCCGTCGTCTAATTTCGTAACGTTCAGATGGTCGGAACCTTCCAGCTTTTCGCACTCAACGACCTTCGCCACAACCACATTTTCGTATTTCGCGCCGAGGTCGATTACCTCTTCAATCTCCACCAACCGCGCGCCAATCAGCGTTGCCAGCTCGTCGATCGGCAGGTCGATATCGGTAAATTTTTTCAGCCAGTTTACGGAAACTATCATGCGCGCTCCTTGCTTTTCCATGGCAAGTGGTTTTTCGTGCGCTCGCCTTCGTAGCTGTCGAACACATAAAAATCGTCGACGGCAATTTTAAAGAACCGCATGTCGCCGTCTTTTTTGATCTCATTAAGCAGCCACTCATTCTCGCCGTTTCGCGCAACATAGGCGGGATAAGCGGTTTTTTCCGCCTCTTCGCTGCCAAGCATTTCCGCCCGGCCTTCGAAGTCTACACAGCGGACCGCCTGGTTTTTGTGGTGCTGCGTCACGATGTTGCCGGCTACTTGTGGGTTCGCCAAGATCTCCTGCCCATGGCGCGTCTTGCTGCTTGAACCGAAATAAAGATTCAGGTCATCATCGTAGCAAAAGTGCACTTCGCACACCCACGGCTTGTTATCTTTTACCGTTGCCAGCGACATGTGGATGATCTGCGGCAGGTATTCCCGGATGATTTTCTCTATTTTTTCTTCGTTCATGCTTCCGCCTTTTCCCTTTCGATCCGTTCGTGCAGCTCTTTCATCGACTTCGTAAAAGCTTGCTCCAGGTCGATGCCAAGCTCGTCGGCAAGCACCATAATGCTCCACAGGCAGTCGCTCAGCTCGTGCGCCAGCGCCGCGTTAGTATCGGCCGGGCCGCGACGGATACCTTGTTTTGCCATCACCAATTTTGAGAGGTCGCCGACGTCGCCGCTCTGAGCGACGCCCTCAAGCACTTCTTCAAGG
>CBIMUR010000193.1:0-1551 GCA_966247155.1 uncultured bacterium | reverse complement strand
GCAGTATTTCTACCGGCAGGCCGTGCACCTTCATGTCCATTTGGATGGCGGTAATGCCCTTTTCGGTACCGGTGACCTTGAAATCCATGTCGCCGGCAAAATCTTCGGCATCGGCAATATCAGTTAATACGTATGGGGTATCGCCGTCCATCATGAGGCCCATGGCCACGCCGCTAACGGGGCGCTTGATTGGCACGCCGGCGTCCATTAGCGCCAAGCAGCTGCTACAGGTGGCGGCCATGCTAGTAGAGCCGTTTTGGCTCATGATCTCGGTGACGCTGCGGATGGCGTACGGGAAGTCTTCCTCAGCCGGCAGCACCGGGATAAGCGCGCGCTCGGCCAGGTAACCATGGCCGATTTCGCGACGGCCCGGGCTGCCAAGGCGGCGGACTTCGCCCACGGTGTAGCCCGGCGCGTTGTAGTGGTGCATGTAGCGGCGCTCGCCGTCATTTATCTCCATAGTATCAACCATTTGCGCGTAGGAAAGCGGCGCGAGCGTCACGATGTTCATGCCTTGGGTCACGCCGCGGGTAAACAGGCTCGAGCCATGCGCGCGCGGGAGAATGCCGACTTCGCTGGAAAGCGGCCGGACTTCATCGAGTTTGCGGCCATCCGGGCGGATACCAGCCTCCACGATGCCGCGGCGAACGTCGTTGTGCAGCGCCATGGTAAAGGCTTCGTTGTACTCGCCGCGCAGGATATCATAGCTTTCTTCGCCGAATTTTTCGGCCATAGCCTGGTGGAATTCTTCGCGCAGCACCGCGACCATTTCGTTGCGCTCTGGGTATGGGCGGCGCAGGTCTTCGCCCAGCTTGTCCTTCATCCATTCGTCGATAATTTCCTGGATACCTTCGGTTGGCAGCACCAGCTCATACGCAAGTGGCTCCACGCCGATTTTCTCGACCAGCTCTTTTTGCAGCGCGATTGCCGGTTGTAGCCGTTCGTGTGCCCAAGCCAGCGCGTCGGCCACAGTCGCCTCGTCCACCTCGCGGGCGGCGGCTTCTACCATGGTAATGCCGCTCTCCTTGCCGGCAACCACCAGGTCGAGGTCGCTCTTTTCGCGCTCTTCTGGCGTAAGAAAAGCCTTGAACTCGCCGTTCACCTGCCCCACGCGCAGGCCCGCCACCGGGCCGTCAAACGGCGCGCCGGTCAGCATCAGCGCGGTAGAGGCGGCGATCATGGCGATGGAATCCGGGCGGAAGTTCGGGTCCATGGAAAGCACGCTCGCGACCACCTGGACTTCCTGGCGGTAGCCTTTCGGAAACAGCGGGCGGATCGGGCGGTCAATGAGGCGGCCAATGAGGATCGCCTCGTCGCTTGGGCGCCCTTCGCGCTTGATAAACCGGCTGCCAGAGATTTTGCCGGCCGCATAAAATTTTTCTTCGTAATCCACGGAAAGTGGGAAATAATCCATGCCGCTGATAGGTTTGTTCCCCACCATGGCCGTGCCCAGCACCACCGTGTCGCCGTAGCGCACCAGCACGCTGGCGCTGGTACGGAAGCCCACGCGGTTGACTTCGAGCGTAAGTTTTTGGCCGCAAAGGTCGGTGG
>CBIMUR010000192.1:0-1553 GCA_966247155.1 uncultured bacterium | reverse complement strand
TGTCAGAGACAACCCGCCAAATAGTTGTCGTGTCTACGGGCTGATCCGCCTCATGCACCCCACCACGGCGAACGCGCGTGATCACCGTCTCATACCCCCGTGGCTGTTCCATTTGCCACGCCCTAAGCGCCTCTAGCGCCGCCTGAGAGTAGATCGCAACCTCGCGGGCCTTGTCGCCCTTGCCGTGGCGCACCGTGATCACCCCGTTAGCAAAATCCACGTCACGCCATTTCAGCGCGCGTAGTTCGGCCCGGCGCAACCCGGTCAATAGCAGCGTGGCAACAATGGCCCGGTCGCGGATCGCCTTCACCCGCTCATGATCGCCGGCGCGATCTACCCGCCGATCCGCCTCACGTAACAACCGGTCGGCTTCTGCCGGGGTAAGCGCGCGCCGTTCCCGCTCCTGCGCGCTGTTGGTGGCTACATGCTTGACCTTGAACAGCATAAGGCTACTGTGCGCCGCCTTGCGCAGCGGGTTAGTGGGATCAAGGATCGCGGCTACCTCAGCCACCTTGCGCAGCGCAGACAAGCGCCGCTGTTGCGTGGCCTTGCTGCCGGGGGTCAGGGTCAGGAAATCGCGCACCGTCTCAAAGTGCAAGTTCAAGGGGTCAACGTCCTCGCGTTCAGCGTAGGCTAGCCACTCTTTGAACGTGTTACGGTACACCCGCGCGCTAGACGCTGCCACCATGCCCGGCACGTCAGGATCAGCCGGCGCGATCATGTCTGTGATCCGCCCGAAGTCTTCTAGCGCCTTTGCGCGGGCCTCTGCTAGCGCTTTGTCTTGGCTGTTCTGAATGATTACCGCATTGTCGTTCATGACCGAACCCCTCTACGTTATGCACGAAAATTCTTATTTACATGCGTAATTATATCAGCTGAAAAGGGGCTGTCAAATCCTGATCACCCCCTTTTTTATAGTGTTAGGTTTGTTAGGGGCAAGGTTAGCCCTATAGGGAAAACCTTACCCCGTGGCCGCGCGGGGTAGCCATGCCTGAGAACTACCCCGCACGTCACCAACACCCAACCCCGCTAAAAGTGAATTGACGTATTGAACCCGCGCAACGTTTCGCGCAGGCCCGCGCTGTCCTCAGCCGGGTTCTGTGGCCCGGTAAGGTCGTCTGTGCCACTGTCAGCAGGATCGCCCGTTGTCGGCCCTTCTGTGGCGTCTGAGGGGGTATTCTGCGCTTGCCGTTCGGCGTCGAATTGTTCCCACGGGTTGTCATACGCCATGCGCTGAAAAGACAGCGTGATCGCATTGTTGATGCCCGTTCGCCGGCTGATCTCTTTAAACCCATCTGCCACCAATTCACCGGCCACGTCCTCTAGGCGTGGCAGGGTTCCCGGTCGGTCGCCTACCGGCAACGTGCCCTGAAAGCGGTAATCAACCCCCGGCCCTTTAATGCGCCGAACGTAGATCGCGCCGTCGCGGGGGTCACGCCATGCCTCAATACTGCGAAAGTCTTTTACTGCCATGCCTCACTCACCCCTTATGTACTTCTGCCACCATTCCCGGCGCTGCTGCGGATCGGTCATGCCGCGCTGCTGCTGATGCA
>CBIMUR010000191.1:0-1560 GCA_966247155.1 uncultured bacterium | reverse complement strand
GTGCTGGGCATGCGCCACTTTGACGTGCAGCTGATTGGCGGCATGGCGCTGCACGAGGGCAACGTGGCCGAAATGAAGACTGGTGAAGGTAAAACCCTGGTGGCAACGCTGCCGGTGTACCTGAACGCGCTGACTGGCAAGGGTGTGCACGTGGTGACGGTCAACGATTACCTGGCGCAGCGTGACGCTGGCTGGATGGGCGAGCTGTACGGTTTTCTCGGGCTTTCGACCGGTGTTATCATCAACGACGCGTCGTTCGTGTACGACAAAGATTACGAAAACGAAGATCACACCGACCCCCGTATGCGCAAGCTTCGCCCGGTGTCGCGAAAAGAGGCTTACGCGGCCGATATTACCTATGGCACCAACAACGAATTCGGCTTTGACTACCTGCGCGATAACATGGTCAACGAGATGGAGCTGCTGCGCCAGCGCGAGCTGAACTTTGCCATCGTGGACGAGGTGGACTCGATCCTTATCGACGAGGCGCGTACGCCGCTTATCATCAGCGCGCCGGCCGCCGAAAACCCCGACAGCTATTACCAGTTCGCCAAGATCGCGGCCAAGCTGGTACCTGAGGATTACACGCTCGATGAAAAGCGCCGTAGCGTCGCCCTGACCGACAAGGGCGTGGAAAAGGTGCAAAAATTGCTGGGAGTAAAAAACTTATACACGCCAGAATACGTGCGTTCTGTCTACCACATGGACCAGGCGCTTCGCGCACAAACCTTGTTCAAGCGCGACAAAGATTATGTGGTAACGAACGATGGCGAAGTGATCATCGTGGATGAGCACACCGGCCGCCTGATGCAGGGCCGCCGCTACAACGAAGGCCTGCACCAGGCGATCGAAGCCAAGGAAGGCGTGGACGTGCTGCAGGAAAGCATGACGCTCGCGACCATCTCGTTCCAAAACTACTTCCGCCTGTACGACAAGCTCTCCGGCATGACCGGTACGGCGTTTACCGAGGCCGAGGAATTCCAGCAGATTTACAGCCTCGACGTGATCCAGATTCCGCCGAACAAACCGGTTATCCGCAAAGACAAAGAAGATCTGATCTTCAAGACCGAGAAGGGCAAGCTAAAGGCCGTGGCCGACGCCATAAAGGAATACCACAAACAGGGCCGGCCGGTGCTGGTAGGCAGCGCGTCGATTGCCAAGAACGAGCTGATTGCTGATTACCTGGACAAAGAAGGCATTAAGTACGAGATACTGAACGCCAAGAACAACGAGCGCGAAGCGGCGATTATCGAAAAAGCCGGTGAGAAGGGCGCTATTACGCTGGCGACCAACATTGCCGGGCGCGGTACTGACATCAAGCTGGGCGAAGGCGTAGCGGAACTTGGCGGCTTGGTAGTCATCGGTAGTGAGCGGCACGAGTCGCGCCGTATCGACAACCAGCTGCGTGGCCGCGGCGGCCGCCAGGGTGACCCGGGCGAGACGCAGTTTTACGTCTCGACCGAGGACGACCTGATGCGTATTTTCCAGGGCGAGCGCATTGCCGGCCTGATGGACAAGCTGGGCGTGGATGAAGACCAGCCGATTCAGAACAAAACGGTG
>CBIMUR010000190.1:0-1565 GCA_966247155.1 uncultured bacterium | reverse complement strand
CCGCGACGATTACTACCACCGCCGCGCCGCCCGCGCCGTGCTGCTCGACGCCGAGGGAAGGGTCTTCCTCATCCACGTGAGTCTGCACGGCTACCACAAGCTACCTGGCGGCGGCATAAAAGAAGGCGAGGAGATAGAGCAGGCGCTCGCCCGCGAGCTAATGGAAGAAGTGGGGTGCAAGGCCGAAATTTTGGATGAGATAGGGGAGATCGTAGAATACCGCGACTACGAGCAGATGGTGCAAACGTCGTATTGCTTTATCGCGCGGCAGGTGGGCGACAAGGTAGAAAACTCCATGGAGGAAGACGAGCTGGCCAAGGGCATGACCGAAATAAAGGCAGATAGCATAGACCACGCCGTGCAGCTGCTGGAGGCCGACACGCCGGGCGATATTGGCGAGGAGTTTATGCACCAGCGGGATTTGGGATTTTTACAGGAGGCGCAGCAATTGCTAAAAAGCAACTCGTAAAAGTATCTTACATGTTCAGTTGAGTCACAACAAAAAGCCAGCGGTAGGCACGCTGGCTTTTACGTTTCTAGGCCTGTTTCTTCGGCTTTTTCACATTGCGCTTTGGCCGGTTTCTGCCTTTTGCCATATGCAAACATCCTTTCGCTTATTAAACGAATTTGTTTTGAATGAATGCTAGCTCTTCATGATGGGGGATTATCTCCTTTGCCTACCCATCAATCTTAGCAAAAACAGAGATAATTTGATATAATACAGACACTTACGAATAGGGGAATTCTGAGAGTGTCCGAAGACCAGAAAAAACAGCTACAAACTCAGCTCTGGAACATTGCCAACGAGCTGCGCGGCAAAATGGGCGCAGATGAATTTCGCGACTACATTTTAGGCTTTATTTTTTACAAATATCTTTCTGAAAAGATCGAGCTTTTTGCAAATTCCATCCTAAAGAATGACGGCCTCACTTACGAGCAAATCATCGGCCACGAAAATGAAGCCCTTATTATTGAAGAAGTACAAAAAGCCACAATAGACGAGCTTGGCTATTTCCTTAAGCCAAACGAGCTCTTCCACCATGTTGCCAAAACCAGCGCCACCAACGATAACCTCAACGAAGACCTCGAGCGAATCCTCAACAGCATCGAATCCAGCACTATGGGCCACGACAGCGAAGAAGACTTCGAGCAGCTCTTCTCCGAGCTCGACCTCAACTCTACCAAACTTGGCCGCACCGTCGCCCAGCGCAACGAACTTATCAGCAAAGTTCTGGCACACCTGGATAAAATCGACTTCCAACTAGAAAACAGTCAAATAGATATCCTCGGCGACGCCTACGAATATCTTATTAGCAGATTCGCCAGCGGCGCCGGCAAAAAGGCAGGGGAATTTTACACTCCGCAAGAAGTAAGCCAAGTACTAGCGCGCATTGTTACCTCTGGCAAAAAAGAGCTAAAAACCGTTTACGACCCGACGTGCGGCTCGGGCTCACTCCTGCTACGTGTTGCACGCCACACCAAGGTAGACCGCTTTTACGGCCAGGAGCTCAACAACACCACCTACAACCTCGCCCGCATGAACATGATCCTCCACGATATCCACT
>CBIMUR010000189.1:0-1574 GCA_966247155.1 uncultured bacterium | reverse complement strand
TGCCTGAATCCATCCGCAAAACCACCCGCGACCTCATGATCACGACGGCACGCGAGTTCATCGCTCATGACGCCTGGGGGCTGGCCGGGGTTTCCAGTGGCGAGAAAGAAGAGATCGTGGCGCTCGACGGCAAGCTGGCATCGCTGTTTGAAAAACGGTAAAATAAAACCATGAAAATAGCAATTGCCGGCTATGGGGTAGAAGGAAAGTCGAACTACGGCTATTTCAAAACGCGCGGCGACGTGACAATCGTGGACGAGCGCGAGGAGATCGCCGATTTGCCGGAAGGCGCCAAGGCACTTTTGGGTGAAGGCGCGTTTTCAAGATTGCAAGATTTTGACATAGTGGTGCGCACGGCCGGCCTCAGCCCGAAAAAGATAAAAACCGATGGCAAAATTTGGTCGGCGACGAACGAATTTTTTGAAAGGTGCCCGGCGGCCATCATTGGCGTGACCGGTAGCAAGGGTAAGGGGACGACCTGTAGTTTGATTGCCAGCATACTGCGCGAAGCGGGCCAGACGGTGCACTTGGTAGGCAACATCGGCGTGCCGGCGCTTGACGTTTTGCCGCATATTCAGCCGACCGATATCGTGGTGTACGAGCTGAGCAGTTTCCAGCTGTGGGACATAGAAAAATCGCCACAGGTGGCGGTGGTGCTGATGATCGAGCCGGACCACCTGGACGTGCACGACGGCTTCGATGAGTACGTGACGGCCAAGGCAAATATCCGAAAGTTCCAAACCGAAAAAGATGTTTGTTTTTATCACCCGACGAACGAATTTTCGCGCCAAATTGCACAGGCAAACGCTTTTCCGAACGCGTTTAAGTTTAACGATGCGGCGGACGAAGCATCGGTGTATGTGCTCGGCAGTAGTTTTGTTGACCACGAAGGCTGCGTGATAGCGCCGCTGGACGCCTTGCAGCTTCCAGGCAAGCACAACCTCGACAACGCCTGCGCGGCGATATGCGCGGCGCTCTCGGGCTTTGGCGTTGGCCGCGACGCAGTAGAACGCGGGCTACGCGCATTTACTGGCCTGGAACACCGGCTCAAATTCGTACGCGAAGTTGCCGGCGTGAAGTATTACGACGACAGCATTGCCACCACGCCGGGCAGCGCGATTGCCTCCATGCGGGCGTTTGAAGCGCCGAAAATCATCATTTTGGGCGGCTCAAGCAAGGGCGCGGATTTCAGTGAGGTGGGAGAGGTTGCCGCGGAAGCGAACGTAAAATTAGCGATTCTTATTGGTGCCGAGGCGGAAAAAATCGAGCGCGTTCTGTGGGAAAAAAGCATTCCGCTGGTAAATCTCGGCGAAGAAACGACGATGGAAGAAGCCGTAAAAATAGCCAATGAAAATGCAGAGAGGGGCGACGTGGTTGTACTGAGCCCGGCGTGCGCCAGCTTCGGCATGTTCAAGAATTACAAAGACCGCGGCGACCAGTTCATCGCGGCGGTGGAGGCGCTCTAATGCAACCGCTCCTCAAGCGGCTGGAGGCACTACGAGAGGGAATCGCGAGCGCCTACGCACAGCTGAAAATCGATGAGAAAGCCGCCCAAGCTGAAGCCGTCGAGAAAG
>CBIMUR010000188.1:0-1582 GCA_966247155.1 uncultured bacterium | reverse complement strand
AACAACACCACCTACAACCTCGCCCGCATGAACATGATCCTCCACGATATCCACTACGCCGATTTTGATATCAAGCAAGAGGACACGCTAGAGCACCCGCAGCACGGCACCGAACGCTTCGAAGCCGTAGTGGCCAACCCGCCATTTAGCGCCAAATGGTCGGCCAATCCCATCCTCCTTACCGACGAGCGCTTTGCCCCATATGGCAAGCTCGCGCCCGCCAGCAAAGCCGATTACGCGTTCATCCAGCACATGATCTACCAGCTCGACGATAACGGCACCATGGCCGTAGTAATGCCGCACGGCGTACTATTTCGCGGCGCAGCCGAAGGCCATATTCGCCGCTTCCTCATAGAGCAAAAGAACTACCTCGACGCCGTTATTGGCCTGCCGCCAAACCTCTTCTTTGGCACATCTATCCCGGCCAGCATTTTGGTGTTTAAAAAATGCCGCGAAGCCGAAAAAGACGTGCTATTTATAGACGCCAGCAAACACTTTGAAAAAGGCAAAAACCAAAACCGCCTACGCCCAAGCGATATAGATAAAATCATCACCACATACGAAAAGCGCAAAGAGGTAGAAAAGTACAGCCATGTAGCAACGCTAAGTGAAATAGCCGAGAATGACTACAACCTCAATATTCCACGCTATGTAGATACGTTTGAAGAGGAGGAAGAGATAGACCTCGATGCTGTGGTGACTGAAATTCGTAAGATAGACGCGGAATCAGCGGAGCTGGATGAGAAAATTAAGAAATACACCGACGAGCTTGGTATCGCTTCGCCGTTTGGAGATACACATGAGCAATAAAACCCTTGCCATGTACCAAAGCGGCAGCGGCGCAATAGAGCTACCTGTAGACGCCAGCAGCGAGACAATTTGGGCAACGCAAAAGCAGATTGCCGGAGTCTTTGGTGTAGACGTGCGCACCGTAAACGAGCACCTGCAAAATATCTTCACAACCGCCGAATTAGATGAAAAGTCAGTTATCCGGAATTTCCGGATAACTGCGAGCGACGGCAAGACATACAATACTAACCACTACAACCTGGATGCCATTATCTCGGTCGGCTACCGCGTTAACTCAAAAAATGCCACCACCTTCCGCAAATGGGCCACACAAACCCTCCGCAGCTACATCAGCGACGGTTACGCTATAAACCCCTCGCGCATAGAGCACAACCGCTCGCAATTTACCCGCGCGTTACAAGACATTATGCTTTGGCCGATAAGGATAGGCTAGTTGGCTGGGTTTGTTGATGTTGGACGTGAAGAGGAGGGCGGCGTGGATCACCGATTTAGACCATGAGTAAAAAAATATTATACAAAGTCCTATATGATCATTGGAAAATACTAGCAGCCTTCTTGCTTGCAGCTGGCGGCCTCTCTCTAATCTACCTGATACGAGACTCCTTATTATCTTTTATCAACTGGAGATATAGTGCCTGGACAATTTTAGCCACGTGTCTAGCAGCTTACTTCATCGTATACTTTATAAAAAAGAGTCCACGCACCGGCGCGCGCCCCGGCGTACACCGTGGCCGGCCTACATATAAGAAATGGGAGGTTACAAAGCCCCTCT
>CBIMUR010000187.1:0-1616 GCA_966247155.1 uncultured bacterium | reverse complement strand
GTCGATGGTGGCGCCGAGAATGCTCATGGCCATGGCGGAGCACTCGAGGTGCCATCCGGGGAAGCCCATCTTCTTTTCTGGCTTTTCCAGCAGATTCTTCGGCGTCTCCCATTCCATGTCGCGTTTCTCATCCGAGGGGCTGAACTTCCAGAGGGCGAAGTCGCTCGGGTTGCGCTTTTCGGGGTTGTATTCTACGCGGGCGCCGGCTTTTTGCTCTTCGAGGTCGAGCTGGGCGAAATCTGCGTACGTGGGGAATTTGCCGGTGTCAAAATAAATGCCGTCGGAGATTTGGTAAGTATACCCCTTCTCTTTCAAGACGCGGATGAGATCGAGTTGCTGGGGAATAAAATCGGTGGCACGCACCACGTGTTCGGGCATGATGAGCCCGAGCTTTTCCATCCCCTGCAGGAAATCTTCGGCGTAAAATTCGGCGATTGCCCACGCGGTTTTGCCTTCACGGCGGGCGCCCTTTTGCAGCTTGTCTTCCCCTTCGTCCTCGTCGCTCGTCAGGTGTCCCACGTCGGTGATATTCATGACGCGCTCCACGTTGTAGCCGTCGGCTAGCAGCGTGCGCACCAACGTATCCCAGTAAATGTAGGCCGCCCAGTTGCCGACGTGCAGGTAGCCGTAGACGGTCGGGCCGCAGGTGTACAGCGTTACTTTTTCGTTGCTTATCGGCGTGAAATCTTCGGTTTTTCGCGTCAGCGTGTTGTGTAGTTGCAAAGTCATTTCTCTCTCCTGTTTACGTAAAATGCGGACATTAGGAGCGACAACAGCGAAGGCTAGGCATTTCCATGTTCCTTGAGCGCTTTATCGGTGGCAGTGACAAGCTCGGCGACGATTTTGTCGTATTCTTCGTAGGCGCGAAAGCCGGCTGCGTATTTGTGGCCGCCGCCGCCAAAGTAGCCAGCGACTTCCTCTGCGACTGGCAGGTTGCCACGCAGTTTGCCGGTGATTTTGCCATCGGGGTAGGTTTTGATAGCGACTGCCAGCTGTACGCCTTCGACCAGGCGCATCTCATCGAGTACCAGTACGCTCGGGTTGTACTGGTCGCTGTATTTCTGGATGTCTTCCCACGGGACGTGCACGAGCGCCAGTTTGCCGTCTAGCAGGTATTCGATCCGGCCGATGAGTTCGCCTTTGTAGGCCAAAATCTCCGGCGATTTTTTCATGAACTGCCGCCGCCGCTCTTCTATAGCGGCGTTGCTGGCACCGAGTTCGGTGAGCTTGCCCGCCACGAAATAGCTGTTTGGCGAAACGTTCGGCGTGGTCAGGCCGAGGCTGTCGGACATGATAGCAATGAGCATGTTTTCAGCCGCTTGCGGGTTGATGGCCCAGCCGTTTTGCGTGGCCAATTTGTAAAGAATTTCGCTGGTTGCCACGGCGTCTTCCGAAAGCATGGTGTGCTCAAAACTAAGGGTGGAGCCGGTGGTGTGGTGGTCTATTACCAGCACCGGGTGCGACTCCAGGAACGAGCGGACGCCCGGCGTTTCCAGTACTTTGGTGATAAGGATGTCCGCGCTGGTGTCCACGATAATTGCCAGTTCGGCGCTCGGGTCAAAATCGGTGACCACCCTGTCCCAGCCCTTGATATAGCGCATGTACTTGGGGATTTC
>CBIMUR010000186.1:0-1616 GCA_966247155.1 uncultured bacterium | reverse complement strand
TGTCGCGGTCGCTGGCAGCCGGGCTGATAGCGCATGCGTATCTTATTACCGGTCCGAAGGGCGTAGGGAAAACTTCAATTGCCCGCATCTTGGCGCACGAAATCAACCAGCTGCCATACGACGAAAATGTCACGCATCTCGACATAATCGAGATCGACGCAGCCAGCAACAACGGCGTGGAAGACGTGCGCGAACTGCGTGAAAAGGTGCAAGTCGCCCCGGTGCGCGCCAGCAAGAAAATCTACATTATCGACGAGGTGCACATGCTTTCGAAAGCCGCGTTCAACGCGCTGCTCAAAACGCTCGAGGAACCGCCCGAACATGCCGTGTTTATCTTGGCCACCACCGACGCCGACAAACTGCCCGCGACCATCATCAGCCGCACGCAGCAGTTCAGCTTCCGCGCCATTTCGCCCACCGACGCCGTAAAACACCTGCGCCACATTGCCGATGAGGAGAAGATAAAGATCGATGACGACGCGCTAGCGCTGATCGCCCGGCGCGGCGACGGCAGTTTCCGCGACAGTATCAGCCTGCTTGACCAGCTGCGTGGCGTCGCGGACGGCAAAACCGGCATCACGCGCGAGCTGGTAGAGCAAGCGCTAGGCCTGGCTCCGCTGGAACACGTAGAAAAACTGCTGGCCGCCTACGAAGCGAAAGACTTGAAAAGAATAGTGGAACTGCTGGACGAAAGCGAAGCGAGCGGCACGCAGGCCGGCGTCCTGGCAAGCCAGCTGGTACAGACCGTACGCGAAGCTATCGCCGAAAAGCCACAGCTGCTGCCGCTGCTCGACCAGTTGCTGGAAGTCGCCAAATCATCCCAGCCGAATATCAAGCTGCTGACGGTTTTAGCCAGCCACGCCGCGCCAAAGCCAAAAAGCGCCGCACTGGCCGCCCCAACGCAGGAAATAAGCGCGCCGGTAAAAGAGCTGGAAGAGCAAGCTGTCCAGCCAACCCGTTCTACTCCTCCTGCCGCCTCGAAACAAGCCAATCTGCGCCATGCTCCGGCCGGCACGACTTCGTTGCAATCTGCGGAACTCGCTAGCGCTCAGACATCCTCGATTGGGCAAGAAGCCGCACTGGCCGAAGTTGGGCAGCTTGACAGTGTTTCTTCATCGGCAGGAGGAGTAGAACGCTCCGCTACCACGCCAACGCCGGTGACACGAGGTGGCGCACTAGCCACACTCAACCCCGAAACCTTCAACTGGGAAAAAATCATCGAATACGCCCGGCAAAACTTCGTGGCCGTCTATAGCGTTCTCACCAAATGCAGCCCCGAAATCGATGGCGACAAACTCGTACTTTACACCGGAGGTGCCTTTTACAAAAAGAAATTAGACGACAGCAAACACCGCATTAATCTTACAAAAATCCTCATGGAGACAGGGGTAGGGAACGTCGAGGTTGAAACGCGGCCAACGCCCCCGCCGCCAAAAGATAGCACGGCGGCCGCCGTAGCTGCTATTATGGGTGGAGGAGAAGAGGTAAAGGTCGAAGAAGCGGCCTGAAAATGAGTATGCCAAAGGAAGTGCCGGCCGGAAAAATCCCGCCACAAAACCTAGACGCCGAGAAAAGCCTGCTCGGCGCGGTACTTATCGACGAGGAAACGCTCGCCG
>CBIMUR010000185.1:0-1619 GCA_966247155.1 uncultured bacterium | reverse complement strand
GCCGAAGCCCCGCAGGCGGACCGAACCGGATATGGCGAACGAATTCCAGGTTGCTTTCTCGGCGAGGTCGATGAGTAAAGACGAGAAGGGACGCACGATACCGTACGAAGCGGGCGGAGGTGTCAACCTTGACTACTGGTCGGAAAAGCTAAAGAAGTATACGCGCAATGTCGAAACTATTGGGGTAGAGCAGGCGGTGCGGCTGCGAAAGGAGCTGGGTTTCGTCAACTTTGACCGCTATGATGACGAACAGCTTCACCTGATGATCGACGTGCTTGACGGTTCGCCGGAAATACAAGAGCGTTTGCGAAAAAATGAAGTGACAATACTGATTACTGACAGTACGGGCGACCATAACGGAGCTAACGATACGATGCCGGAGAAGGCAAGAAATGTTGCCGAATATGACAAACACGGCGAAAAAACAGGTGACGTGGTGCTCTATGCCGAGATGAGCCAGCGGTCGGACATTTACCGTCATCCTATAAAGATATACAACGCTTGCGGCGCGCGGTCGTCCAATTTGATAATTGCCTCGCATGGAGCGGCGGCCGAAGGCATAAGCGTTGCTCATGTCGTGGAAGAGGTTGTAAACGAAAGAGGGGAGAAGGTCGAAGTCGTGCGCGACATACGGCTGACCAGGGAAATCGTCGCGCAAGCCAAGAGCAAGGGGCGGTTCTTTGAAAAATACATGAAGCCGGGCAAAGAGAGCGGCGAGCGCAACGTAGTGGCGATTTCGTGCAGCCAGGCTATCCGGCCAGATGATTCCGACAAAATAGCCCGCCTGCTTCGTGGGGAACGCATGCAAAACGTGCAGCTTCAGTGGGAAGATGCAGACAAGGTAGATCCCCGTATTCTTATGCAGATAATAGGCAAATCAATGCTGGACGTTGCCGCGGCAACGACTGACCCTGGCGTACGCGTCGCGTTTAATGCGGCACCGTTCGTTGCCTCGTACACTGGGTTTATGGGCAACTTGTTTGCGTGGCGCGGGGGTAGCGCGGGCAAGGAGGTGGCGGACACGCTTACGGCACGGCGGCGCGCTGACGGGTCTGTGGAATTGGCCCCTGCAGTTCGTATTCCATTAAACAAGAAAGGGATGTATGATCAAACGCGACGGGCCGCTTAATATTACGTACGAGACGCAGGGAACTTACGGCGAGGTTTCCGACGAACACCGCGTCCAGATTGGTTTTCTCCTCCAGTGGATGGAGGCGGAAGGCGCTGGCCGCGAGCGCGAAACGGTACGGTACGAAACGGGCGTGGAAGCTTCGCTGGCGCTGCCGGAAGAAGGCGTGGCAGAGTTGGTATGGGCTCACCAGGAGGACGAGGCGCCCCAGGGGTATCGCTACGACGTACCGGCAGGCACGCTGCAGTTTCTGCAATGGAATCCCGATGATGATGAGATAACTGAAACCGACATTGAACCGGATACTCCAGAGGGTGCCGAGCATTTTCGGGATATGCATAGCAAACTGCTGGCGTATGTCAACGAAAAGCAGGACGACGCGCTGCCGGGCATGGAACCTCCCCGCGCCTAAGCCGGCTGATTTCACAGAACCCACCAAATCGTTTATGATAGTCATAAGTATGTTCAAGAAATACATCCAGAAGAAGCT
>CBIMUR010000184.1:0-1627 GCA_966247155.1 uncultured bacterium | reverse complement strand
AGCCGCCCACGAGCTGGAAGAAGAGACCGGCTACACGCTGCCCCAAATGCAGCTACTACAACCGCCCCTCACGCGGCCGTCCGTGAAAGACGCGGTCTTCCACCCGTATCCCGCCATGCACGTCACCATGGCCGTACCGGACCGTGCCAAACACTTTCATACCGACACCACGTACGTGTTCGTTACCGGCCAGCCGCCGCAAAAAGCGCCGGAAGAAGGCGAATCAACCGACATCCGGCTCTACACGAAAGAAGAGCTCGCCGCAGCCAAAAACGAGATTGAAAGCGTCACGTACGACGTCGCGCGGCATATCTTCAGCGAAATCCTGCCGCACTGGCAGTCCGTTCCCGCCACCGATTTTAAGTTGTAAAAACTGCTTATGCCATTGACCGCCCAACTAAAGCGCGGGCTATAATAAGAAAGGTCATGAGAGTACTGGTGGAGCACCTTTGGACTAGCAGACCTTTATAGCACACCCGCCCGCAAACACACCGGCACGCGCCAGGCGTCCCTGCGAAGGCGTACACAAGTAACCGCTACTTCAGGTGATACAGCAAAACTAAGCGGTAGGTTTTGTCTCCTCGTAGCTCACTCTACAAAATCCGCAGCTGACCGTTTTTCTCGTTGTCAGTTTTTTCTTTACCAAAAACAAACCTTCAGTCCATAAGGAGAGTGAATATGGCACAAACAATTACTATCAACAGCCCGGTTGACGTCACGGCCATCGGTTTTGGCCGCGGCATGCGCAGCTATCCGCGCCGTATCGAGTTCGAAGGAACGACTTACGATTTCATCGACTCAGGCCTGCGTACCGTCGTAAAAAGCGGCGAGAAAATCGCGCAGATTTTCACCATGACCGACGGCGCGCGCGACTACCACTTGCGCAGCGACGGCAGCAGCTGGACGCTACTGAGCATGAGCCGGTAGGCAAGGGGAGGGCGCAGAAGCCCTCTTTTTGTATTTCTGTACTGCCTGTACCACAGCTTGACAACCTCAGCCAAGTCGCCTACCATACATAACAATCTTATGCGATTACGCGAGCCCGGAGCATATGAAGTTATACCTTCTGTCCACGAGACGGAAACTAAAAAGCCGCCCGTTACGGCCGACCAATTGCAGCAGCTGTTCATCTATTTTGCCTCCCTATGGAGCGACTACGATACGGCGCGGAGGGAAAGGGATGGTACTAAAATCGCGAAAATACGCGAGGATATATACCGGTCATATGCTGCCTACAGCAATGATTTCGGAAGTTTCCTTACCTCGTCCGACGCGCCGCGACACATCGACGCCGCCACGCTGCAACAAGCACGTTTTGAATTGAAAGATATTGGCTACCAGCTGCCTAATATGTTATAATTGCTTACACAACATCAATGCTGGGAGGCGAAAACGCCGTTTGCACCACAGAAAGGATTTACCCATGGCTAAAAAAGCCGAACTACTGGAAAAAGCAGCCGAGCTGAAGCTCGACGTAAGCGAGAAGAATACGATCGCGGAGATCGAAGCCGCCATTGACGCCGCTGGCACTACCGAGGCAGAAACGGAAGAGGCGAAGGAGGAGAAGCACACCGCCAAAGCCGGCAAGCGCAGCGAAAAAGCCCTCGCCGAGGCTGAAGCGAAAGCC
>CBIMUR010000183.1:0-1630 GCA_966247155.1 uncultured bacterium | reverse complement strand
GTAATGCAGCGTGCGTTAGGCGTTGTTTTTATCGGTGTCTTCGCCTCTATTCCAGAAGCGGCGGCGGCTCCTTCGGACATACCAGTTGCTAGCATCCTCAAGAAACGGCAGGATCGGCTTTACAGCATTCGGCACGTCGTACACGTCCATGTATTTTTCAACTTCCGCGTTCAGCTGGTGCACGCGGGAAACGATCCATTGGTCGAGCGGGTTTTCCAGGCTTTCGGAGGGGTCGCTCAGGTCGCCCTTAAATTCCCAGCCGTCCACCTCGGCGTACATCGTAAAGAAGTCGTACATGTTCCACACCATGCTGAGCTTCCTTGCCACGTCGCCAACTTCTTTGTCCTGCAGGGCGAAATCCTCGGCGTTTAGCAGCGGGCTGGAAAGCAGCAAAAAGCGCAGGCTGTCGGCGCTGTATTCGTCCATCAGCACGTTCGGGTCGGTGTAGTTGCCGTAGCTTTTGCTCATTTTGCGGCCGTCGTTGCCAGCCAGGTTGCCGGTGACGATCACGTTTTTGAAAGCATTTTTACCAAACAGCCCCACGTTGACCGCGTGCACGTAATAAAACCACGCGCGCACTTGCCCCACGTATTCAGTGATGAAATCGCCCGGATAATTCTGCTCGAATTTCTCCACGTTTTCGAACGGATAGTGGAACTGCGCGAACGGCATGCTGCCACTTTCAAACCAGCAGTCGAGCACTTTTTCGACGCGCTTGTAGTGCACGCCGTCCAAATCGAACTCAATGTCGTCGACCCACGGGCGTTGGTAATCATCCAGCTCTTTGCCGGAAAGTTCTTTCAACTCGGCGTAGCTGCCCACGACTTTTTGGCGCTTTTTGCCCTTGGCGTCCACGCCTTCCCACACCGGCATGGCCGTCGCCCAAAAGCGGTCACGCGAAAGGTTCCAATCCGGCGCCTGCTCGACTGTTTTTTCGAACCGGCCGTGCTTGATGTGCTCTGGGAACCAGTTGATGTTTTCGGTGTTCTCCACCAGCATTTGCTCGCGCTGGCCGTCGATATCCATGAACCAGCTTGGATGCGCGCGGTACATCAGGCGCGTGCCGCAGCGGTGGCAGTGCGGGTAGCTGTGGCGGATGTAGTCGATCTTCCATACGACGCCGCGTTCAAGCAGCGCTTTTGCAATCGGTTTGTTGGCTTCCCAAACATTCTCACCCTTCCAGTCGCCCTCTGTGTACAGGCCGTTCTCGTCGATGACGTGCACGACGGGCACTTTGCTTTCCTGCGCCAGGATGAAGTCTTCCTCACCATAGGCCGGCGCCAGATGTACGATGCCAGTACCGGTAGTATCGTCTACATAATCAGCGCTCCAGATACGATGCGCATTCGACCCTCTATCAACACCAAGTAACGGCTCATAGTAAATAGGCTGTTCAACTAATCGCGAGCCGTGCACTTCGTACACAACTTCATATTCGATAGGATTTTTCTTCTCATCAACAAATACTTTATCCAACAAGTCCGAGGCTACAATGAGTAGCGTTCCGTCCTTCAGAGAAACTAAGCTATAGTGAAGTTGATTCCAAATAGCTAGCGCCGTATTCGCCGGAAGCGTCCACGGTGTTGTTGTCCAAGCAAGCATGAAAACCGGCTGGTTCTCTACAAGCTTT
>CBIMUR010000182.1:0-1642 GCA_966247155.1 uncultured bacterium | reverse complement strand
TTTACTTCTGGCAGCAGCACATCGTCGCCACTGCGGCCGTAAACCTTCAAGAAGCCGTCGAAGGTGACGATTTCGCCCTTGGCTTCCATTATTTCATCGGTTTTGCTGGCAGCAATAGAAATGGTAGTCTTCTCTAATGCGGCCGGGGCCATCTGCGTGGCCAGCGTGCGGCGCCAAATAAGGCCATACAGCTTTTTTTGCTGGGCGTCAGCACCTGCTTCCGTGCGCTTAACATCGGTGGGGCGGATGGCCTCGTGGGCTTCCTGAGCGTTGGCGGATTTGCTTTTGAACGTGCGGAACTGGTGGTAATTTTCGCCGTAATTCTCTTTGATGAAGCTGGTCATGGCGCCAAGGGCCTGGCCGCTCAGGTTGACCGAGTCGGTACGCATGTAGGTAATAAGCCCGGCTTCGTACAGGCGCTGCGCCAGCTGCATGGTGTTACGCGGGCTGAAGCCGAGCTTGCTGCTGGCCTCTTGCTGCAGGGTGCTGGTGGTGAACGGTGCGCCGGGGTTTCTGGTACCGGGCTTCTTTTCGATATCGGCGATGGTGAAATCGCTCGCGGCGAACTTTTCCAGGATTTCACGGACATCGTCGGCGGTTTGGTGTTTTTTCGGGCTGGTGGCGGGAAGAACCGTGCCGTCTTGCAGTACGAACTCGGCGGTCAGCTTGAAGGTAGATTCCGGAACGTGGGCGTCGATTTCCGCCTCGCGCTCGACGATCAGGCGCACGGCGACGGATTGCACGCGGCCGGCCGAAAGCTGCGGGCGGACCTTGCGCCACAGTACCGGCGAAAGCTCAAACCCTACCAGGTAATCGAGCGATTGGCGGGCCTGTTGCGCCTCGACCAGCGGCATATTAATAGTGCGCGGGTTTTTGACCGCTTCGTCGAGCGCGCTTTTGGTAATTTCGTGAAACACGATACGGTGCGTGGTTTTTGGGTCGAGCTTGAGGACTTCCGCCAGGTGCCAGGCAATCGCCTCCCCTTCGCGGTCTTCATCGCTTGCCAGCCACACGGTGTCGGCGGCTTTGACTTCTTTCTTCAGCTCGGTGATGACCTTCTTTATGTCTGGGTCGACCTCAAACCGCGGCGCGAAGTTATTCGCCACGTCAACGCTGCCGTTTTTGCTGGGCAGGCCGCGGATATGCCCGATGCTACTTTTGACCACGAAGTCCTTACCGAGGTATTTCTCGATGGTTTTAGCCTTGGCGGGCGACTCGACGATGACTAAATTTTTGCTCATATATAGTAGTGTACCAAATCCTGTTATGCTTGATTGTTTTGAAGTTCAAGGACTGATGTTACGCGATTTTGGCGAAAATGTAAAGCTATAAAAAATATAGGATAGGAAAGGCCCGCCGGGGTTGCCGGCGGGCGGATGGATGGGTGGATTGTGGACCGGGCGGCCGCGCCCCGGGCGTGGGGTGCGGCCATGGAGCAGAAGGTCAGCCCTGGGGCGACGGCATGCGCCAGTGCGCACCCTTGCCCGAGAGCGTGGTTGCCTGCAGGCCGCAGTTGGCCCGGAGGCGGAGGGCCTGCGGTCCTTCGTGTGCGTTTGGACTCATGAAGCTGAGCCAGACATAGCACGAGTGGCGCGGCGCGCGGATGGTGGTCGTGGGCCGCCGGGGCTGGGCCGCGGGTACG
>CBIMUR010000181.1:0-1662 GCA_966247155.1 uncultured bacterium | reverse complement strand
CTTCTGATTATCACGTTCTTTTTCTAATATATACCAAACTATTGAGATGGTAGCGCCCGATCCAATTGAGGCTGATGCTAAATTAACGAGCAACGCTTGGGTGGTCGAATTATCGTTACGTATCTGCGCTAGCCAGAATAAGAGACCTCCAATTATTAGTGAAGCAACGATGACAAAAATTCGTTGTCGAGAAAACTTCCTTCGATTCATAACACCTTTTCTTTGCGTAGAATATTGAGGGCTTGGATATGATCATTGTTGGCGTAGCGCTGCACGGGAAGATTTGCTTTACGGAGAATCTCATCCACGATAGCGTCGCGCCGCACGCGCTCCGGCTGGCCGTGGGTGTAATCGTCGAGCTCGATGGCTAGTACAGGTTTTTGTGTGGCCTTTTCAACTATCAAGAAATCAACGGATTTTCCATTAATAACACTAAAGGCGCCTTTCCAGTTTTGCCCTTTTATCTTGTGGTCGATGAACATGCTAAGATGCGCCTGCGGTACGATATAGTGGCTATCCCCTATTGTAGCGAGCAATTTGTCGTAAAATATTTTTTCAGCATTCGTCATAATCTGCTTTTTCGACGAATATGAATATTTCACAAGGACGTCTTTTGTGTTGCTCTTGTGGTAATTGGCGACAACTATGGCAAAAATAATTGCTATGGAAATCAGTGAAATGATGGTTGTAGCGTCCATTGTATCCTCTCTCTATTTGAAAATGACCCTATCGCTGCGCCAGCACCAGCCCAATAGGTATGCAGACCGCCAGCCCCACGATACCCACGTAAGCGCCTGCCTTCAGGCGCGACCGTTTGGCACCGCGGATTGCCCACCCCACGAGTGCCAGCGCCGCGACCAGTAATACGCTGCCGGTAGCCGTTACCGGCATGTTCCACTCTAGCCCGGCGTATTTGACCGCCGAACCCGTAATAACGAAGACGTTGCCGGCAACAAGCAGCCCGAAGGCCGCGTAGCCCAGCTTGTTGCTGCTGCTGCTGGCTAGCCGCTCAAGCGCCAACCCCAGGCATATCTGCGCCACGCCAGCTACTAGCACCAGGTAGGCACTGGCCCACATAGCGAAGGTGTTTGGGTGCCGCGCGGAAAAAGCCGACACTACCCCGCCAGCGACAATGGCGGCTATGCCGGCAGCAACGTACGGGCGCGTGGACGGGCGTTGTATCCGTATCTCTGGCATACGCTAGAAAATGTTCCCCAGTGCGAACTCTCCCGCGCCAAAAACGGCAATAACTGCCGCCAGTACCAAAAGCAGCAGGTCGTATTCCCAGCCGCCCTTGCCTGCTTTGTAGGGGCTGTGCCATTTGAAAACATGGAGGCAGACAGTGCTGCACATTAGCAGCACCAGCCCTATCCCGGCCCATTGCGCCAGCACGCCGCTTAGCATGCCCAGCGCCGCGCATAGCTCTGCCGTGGCGATGAAGTAGGCGGCGGGTAGTGGCAGTCCGTCGTTTTTAGCGAAGGCCTTCATGTCGCTGAATTTCACCCGCGTTTCTCTGAAAAATGCCGCCGCCAGCACTATTCGCACTAGTAACAGCACCAGGCTTTGTACGACAAGCGGCACGGCAAACGTAAACATACTTCCAGTATACTCCTGCCGGGCGTGGGTAAGGAAGGCCTTACGCCACGAAGCGTGTTCGGACTC
>CBIMUR010000180.1:0-1674 GCA_966247155.1 uncultured bacterium | reverse complement strand
ATAGCATGGGTAGAGGCCGTGCATGGCATCGGTGATTTTGCCGCTAAAGGCAATTACGACGATGTGCCGTCCCTCGGCAATGTCCGGGTGGGTAATGGTGAGCTCGTCGTTTTCACCGGTGGAGAACTTGGCCGCTTTTCCGTCCATCGTGACAGATTCTATGGCGAGGTCTTTTGCGTGAACCATGATTTTATCGGCGCCGGCGGCCGAGGAGCCGTTCATGGTGATAATGCCGCTGAAAGTGCGTGCCTCACGCTGGAGGTCGAGTGAAAGTTGGTAGTGCTCTGGCACGAATTGTTCGATAAGACGGGAAACTGTTTGCATATATCTATTGTAGCAAAGGTATAATGAACATATGAAACGTAAATTGCAGGTCCGGCGGACTATTGCCGCGCTTCTCGTGGCTGCGTGCGCGGCGGCCGGGCTGTACTTGCACCCAGATTTGCAACAAGCGGTCATCCGGCAGCCGGTTGTCACCACTGCCAAGGGCAAGGCTGCCGATGCTTTGAACGAGCTTGCCGTCAAAGGCCGCGCGCCGAAAACGGGTTACTCGCGCGCGCAGTTCGGCGACGGCTGGGCGGAGAAAAACGGCTGCGACACGCGCAATATCATCTTGCACCGCGATTTGAAAGACGCCGCCGTGAACGATGAATGCAAAGTAGTCAGCGGGATGCTGGACGACCCGTATACCGGCGAGACGATCAATTTTAAACGCGGCGCGGATACCAGCGGTTACGTGCAGATCGACCATGTGGTGGCGCTGAGCGACGCCTGGCAATCGGGCGCGCAGCAGCTTTCGGCCGAAAAGCGCGAAAGGCTGGCGAACGACCCGCTGGAGCTTTTGGCCGTGGACGGCCCGGCCAACCAGCAGAAAAGCGACGGCGACGCGGCCACCTGGCTGCCGCCAAACAAAGCCTTCCGCTGCCAATACGTGGCGCGGCAGATCGCCGTAAAGAAAAAATACGGCTTGTGGGTGAAGCCGGCTGAAAAAGAGGCGATGAATAACGTTTTGCGCGCGTGCCCCGGCCAGCCGCTACCCGGCTAAAGTTAAACCGCCCTCGGGAGAAAGGGCGGTTTGCCGTGGTTCTTTATTTCTTGCCAGGCTTGCTTTTGACGGCTATCTTCTTTGGTTCCGGCAGCGCCTTTAGCGGCACGCTCACTTTCAGGATGCCATCGTCCAGATGTGCTTCCACATTGTCCGGGTCGGCACGCTCTGGCAGCTGGATGCGCCGGTAAAAGCTGCTGCTACTCTCGCGCACGACGTACTTTTTGTCTTTGTCTTCCTCTTTCTCGTGCTTTTCCGCCTGGATGACCAGGGCGCCGTCATCTACCCGGATGTCGACGTCGTCCTGGTGGAAGTTCGGCAAGTGCGCCTCTACGACCAGCTCTTTGTCGTCACGGGTGTATACGTCGGTCGTGGGGATGTTCACGCCTTTTAGCGGCGTCATCCAGTCGTCGCCGAAAAACTGCCGCTGTAGGGCATTCAGCTCCGCGAACGGGTCGAACTTTATAAGGTTTGCCATTATTTCCTCCTTTCGTATTATTGGTATATTACGTTTGGATAAGCATAGCGCTTCTGTATTTTTACTATAAGCCGAATAGCACTCTTATGTCAAGAGTGCTAAGGCTCAATAGGGCGAACGCACGGGCGTCTACTAGAGGTATGACGAAACG
>CBIMUR010000179.1:0-1676 GCA_966247155.1 uncultured bacterium | reverse complement strand
GTACGGCCGTGCTTCAAGTCGCCGCCAATCGCTACGTTGAGGTTATCGAGCCGTTTCAGCTCCCTGTAAATCGTATAGAGGTCAAGAACGGCTTGGGTGGGGTGTTCGCCTTTGCCGTCGCCGCCGTTGATTGCCACTATGGGCGAATCAATCTTGTCGAGTATGGCCGCAGCGCGCCTAGCATGACCCTCCTCCTTAGTGCGCAGCACGACCGCATCACCCTCGTATTTGTGGAGCACTCGCATCGTGTCCTCGATCGTTTCGCCTTTGGCGGCAGAGGAGAACTCCCCGGCATTTTCCGTGCCAACTACCTCTATGCCTAGCTTTTTGGCCGCCGCTTCAAAACTAAAGCGGGTTCTGGTAGACGGCTCGTAAAACATAGAAAACAAAAAACGGCCCAAATGCCGCTGTATCAGTTCGCGTCTTCCCGCGATTGTTTTGCTTATTTCCCGAAGCTTGGTCGCCTCCTTGAAAAGCCCCGCCAGTTCGTCTGGCGTAAATTGCTCCGCCGCTAAAATGTGCCGCATACGTACCCTCCCTCTAGTTACCTATATAAGCATCGGGCATTCGGGCGGTTTTTGCAAGTATTTTTTACGACAGTTTGGCGATAAGTTCGTCAAGCGAGTCAACCGTGTCTGTCGCGCCGGAGGCCAGTAACTCATCTCGCGTGCTAAAGCCGTGCGTGACGCCAATGCGTTCAGCGACGCCTGCGTTTACACCTGCCTCCATATCAACAGTATGGTCGCCCAATACAAGTGACTCATCCGGCGTAACACCGAGCCGTGCCAAGGCGAGATCCAAACTTTCAGGGTTGGGCTTGTGCGTAGCGACGTCGTTGCAGGTGACCACCGTAAAAGCCGGCAGGTGATAAAACTCCATGGCTGCCGCAACGAATTTATCGAGTTTGGCAGCGTCCGGCTGCGTGGTGTCTTTGAACAATTCTGCCATGCCTAGCTCTGGCAACGCAACGCCGAAGTTGCGCACGACGTGATGCGGCGTGCCGCTGGTGAAGATACTCAACTTTATGCCTTGCTCTCCTAGATGACGGAGAAACCTCGATAACCCTTCGTACGGCTTGACGAATTCCGGCGCCAGCTCGTCCTGTATCGGGTTGAGCAGGTCGTGGAGATGGTCAAAATCCATCCCTTCCAGGTGGTGGGGCGTCGTATTATAAATCTGGCGGACGGTTCGTTCTAGCGTGTGGCGCGCACTGCCGCCAACAGTGGTTGCTAGCACTTGCCCAAACGTATCAAAGTCAGGGATATCCTGTGGCGCGACACTATGTGACTTAAGGAACTTTATCGTCGTTTCGTATTGTCCGTGCTTGATAAGGTGGAGCGTATTAACGAGCGTTCCATCGGCATCGGAAATGATTGCTTTGGGGGTTTCCATAGTACGTTCATAGTACCACACCAAAAAGAGACCGCGAAGGTCTCTTTTGATAATCTCATGGCGCGCTCGACCGGATTTGAACCGGCGATCTCCTCCGTGACAGGGAGGCGTGATAACCCCTTCACTACGAGCGCGTATGCGAAATGAACTCTCGTATGATAGCAGTTTTTACCCCCTGACGCAACACTGGCGGGCGCTCTCTTAAAATGATATAATTCATCGTACGGACTTGCCGCTGTAGCTCAGCTGGTAGAGCGGCGCTTTCGTAAAGCGTAGGTCACCGG
>CBIMUR010000178.1:0-1682 GCA_966247155.1 uncultured bacterium | reverse complement strand
CCACTTGCCGACGAAATGTTCAAAAAAGCCGAAAATGCCGGTATCTTCCCACTGGTGCTCACCGAAGGTTTCGTAGTCCATGAAAAGGTTGATAAGCGGGCCGCTGCTCATGGAAACGTCGACCCAATGCTCGTACGTCTCGGCGCTAAGCGGCCAGGCCTCCCACGCCTTGTTACCAAACCGGAAGGCGATGTCGTCGCTCAGGCGGTAATTCTTCATGAGCAGGGCGATGTCCTTCGTGCCCGCCGGGCGGTAGACATGGTTGGGGCTGCGCCATTCCAGCACCGGGTCCCAGCCCTCTGCCAAAATGCCTTTAAAGCCGTATTCATCGGCCCATTTTGCCAGCGAATCGTTGTACGCCAGCTCGGTATTGCGGAAGACCGACGTTTCCACGCCGAAGAGTTCGCGGATTTTCTCACGGTGCATGCGTACCTGGCGCTCGAACTCGTCGAGACTGTAAAAGAACGCGAGACTATGGTAGTACGTTTCCGAGACGATTTCCACCTGGCCGGTCGCGACCAGCCGCCTGAAGCTATCGAGCACGTCGGGCGCCCACTTTTCGGCTTGCTCGATAAACGTGCCGGTGATACTCAGCGATACTTTAAACTCTGGGTGCTGCCTCAACAGCTTTTCCAGTAGCGCGTTCATGGGGCGGTACGATTTGTCGGCGACTTTGCGCAGCACACGCTCGTTGTTGCGGTCGGTGTTGGTGTCGCGCTCGTCGAAGTAGTCGTGGGCCTCGGCGGTGTCGAAAATGCTATACTTGCGCACGCGCAGTGGCTGGTGAACGTGAAGATAAAGGACTATGCCGCGCTTGCTCATGCGTGTACTCCGTTTTTAACGCGCCGGTAGAGTTCCATGCACTGGCGAGCGATGTCGTGCCACGAAACCTGGGCGTACTCGTGTTTTATGTTGCGCTTTAGCTCGCTGGCCAGAGAAGGAGACGCGGCGATACCGACGATTTGGTCGGCCAGCACGTCGATGTCCCAAAAATCGTACCGGAAAATATTGTGCAGTATCTCGCCCACGCCCGACTGCCGCGTAATAATAAGTGCTGAGTTGTGGTGCGCCGCCTCGAGCGCCGTGAGGCCGAACGGCTCGCTGACCGAGCTCATCACGAAGATATCGGCCACATTGTACGCATCGCGCCACTGTTTGCCGCGCACGAAACCGGTGAAAAATACTTTATCGGAAATGCCAAGGTCCGCCGCCAGCTGGATAAGCTCGTCGCGCTGCTCGCCGTCGCCAGCCAGCAGAAATACCAGCTTATCGTGCTTTTCGCTGGCCCGGGCGGCCGCACGGACAAAATGGGTCAGGCCCTTCTGGATAGTGAACCGCGTCACGGTAGAAACTACCGTGTAGCCCTCTTCTTTCAGCGCCTCAAGGTACTTGTACGTGCGCCGGTCGTAGTCGTAATTGCCAAGGCTTGCCACGTCGATAGCATTGTAGACCACCTCAACCTTATCCGCCGGAATGCCGTATTTTTGCACGATAATGCTTTTTGTGATGTTGCTCACCGCGATGATCCGGTCGGCCATCATCAGCCCCTGGTATTCTATTTCGTGTACCAGCGGGTTGCCGCTATTTTCGCCGGAGCGGTCGAACTCGGTCGCGTGCACGTGCACGATCAGCGGCGCGTCGGTAAGCTGCTTGGCGCGCATGCCGGCTTCCATGGTAAGCCA
>CBIMUR010000177.1:0-1684 GCA_966247155.1 uncultured bacterium | reverse complement strand
AACGACACCCAGCTGCTGATTCACCGCAGCCAAATCACCGAAATCAACGACAGGGAAATTATCATCCACTCAGAGGTGAAGCCGGCCGAACCTATCATGCAGACCGTGCGCGACGCCTACACCAACCCGTTCCGTAAAAGCCCCGGCACGCAAACCGGCCACATGGATCAAAAATAATCACCGCCGGACAGCGCGCGCTTTATATCATCGTAGCCAAACCCCTGGCGTGCCAGGTACTGCATAAATTTCTGCTCGTCGGGGTAGCGGCCGCGTTTTTTAGCGATTATCTTCCTCAGCTCGTCGTCGTCCGTCCGCGACGAGTCTGCCAGCAGCCGCTCGATAATGCTACTCTCCACGCCTTTCGCGCGTAGTTCCGCCGTCAGCTTGCGCCTGCTCGCGCCCTTCGTGACGTTGCGGTTTTCCACCCAGAAGCGAGCGAATTTTTCATCGTCCACGTAACCCTTCTCCACTAAACGATTAAACACCCGCGCGGTAATTTCCGGCGACACGCCCTTCTTTACACCGCCGGTTTTCGTACGGGTGTCGCGCGTTTTTCTGTATAAATAATCGCGCACTTCCTTGGCGCTGTGCGGCCGCATCAGGCAGTATTCCAGCGCACGGGCGTAAGTTTTGCCAAACTGGCTTTCCGTTTCCAGCTCTGTCAGCTCCTGCTCGGTATATTCCTTGCCGACGCGAATGCCAAGGTCGGCCACCTGAAAAATATCCAGCGAAAACCGGTATGCGCCGTCCACCATCACGTTGACGCGGTTTTTGTTTTTCTGCTGCGCGGAGATTCTTGTTATTTTCATACCGATTCGAAATAATCAAACAGCTGTGAAAAATACTTTGTACTATGCGGCACGAGCCGGGCAGCCTCCGTATCCACCTTCCTCCATAACCAAACGTGCGACGCGCCGCAAATTAACTCGCCCGTTTTAAATACTTGTTTTGGCAATGCAGGGGCACCTTGCATGCCATTCTCTAGGAATTCCTGCACAGCTCACCCTTGTCCATACCTTAGCTCTCGGCTTCGGCAACTTTTTCGCGGACCTTCGCGTCGATCTCGCCTAGCACCTCGGGATTTTCCTTCAGGTACTTTTTCGTTGCCTCGCGGCCTTGGCCGATTTTGGCGTCGTTGTAGTCGAACCACGCGCCGGCTTTGCCCACAATGCCATGCTCCACTGCTAGGTCGAGCACGTCGCCGGTTTTACTGATGCCTTCGTTGTACATGATGTCGAACTCAGCAATCCTAAACGGCGCGGCAATCTTGTTTTTCACCACTTTCACCTTGGTGCGGTTTCCCTTCACGTCGTCGCCCTCTTTGATCTGCCCGGTGCGGCGGATATCCAGACGCACGCTGGCATAAAATTTCAGCGCGTTACCACCGGTGGTCGTTTCCGGATTGCCGAACATCACGCCGATCTTCATACGGATCTGGTTGATGAAAATAACCGTCGTCTTGCTTTTGTTGATAATACCCGTCAGCTTGCGTAGCGCCTGGCTCATCAGGCGAGCCTGCAGCCCCATGTGGCTGTCACCCATGTCACCGTCGATTTCAGCCTGCGGCACCAGCGCCGCCACCGAGTCAACCACCACCAGGTCGACCGCGTTAGAGCGCACCAGCGTTTCAGCGATTTCCAGCGCCTGTTCGCCGTTGTCCGGCTGGCTTACGAGCAGATTGTCG
>CBIMUR010000176.1:0-1706 GCA_966247155.1 uncultured bacterium | reverse complement strand
CGCGAAGCGCACCAGTACCGTAAAGATGATAAGGCTGAGACCGAAATCACTGCCAGGAATAATGCTATACAGGCCGATAAGCAGGTTAAATATTGGCTGCACGATCAAAATGTCGAAAATATTCACTCTCTAAAACTCCAGAAAACTATTTGCTATTTAGTATAGCACGTCACCGCGGGGGAGCGACAGAGACCGCGTGCCTATTCGTAAAGATGCGCCTCGCGAAACAGGCCCCTCACTGTTTCAAGCAATTCGTCGTGCGGCATGGTCATCACCTCGCTGGAAAATACCAGCAGCACCACATCGTGCGGCGACGCGATGCGCGGCAGCTCCTGGCGGACTATTTCGTACAGGCGGCGGCGGATACGGTTGCGGCCAACGGCGCTTTTGTGCACCTTTTTGCTTACCACCACGGCGAAGCGCGAGTGCTTGCGCCGCGAATTCTTCACGTACTTCACCGTGATACGGTGCGTGCGGATCGCCTGGCCATTCTTGTAAACGTACCGCAGGCTGCCGTGGCCATGAAAACGATGTACTACTGATAACATAAACTAACTTATAGTATACCTTAAAATAAAAAATACACCCGGCAATTTGCGGGCGTATTTTGCAAGTTTGTGACTAAACAGTCAGTTTAGCGCGGCCTTTGATACGGCGGCGCTTGATCACGGCGCGGCCGGCCTTCGTGGAAATACGTGCACGAAAGCCGTGGGTGCGGGCGCGGTGACGCGTGTGTGGTTGGTGAGTTCGTTTTGGCATATCCGTGCTATTGTACCGATTTTCTCTGTTTTTGGCAAGTCAGGGCTTGAATTTACACCCTATGGGTTGCGTAGTATATAAAAACTATCCACACAATCGACTGTTTTATCCACATAATTTACAGGGATAGAGCGAATATGTGGATAAATAATACCTCTGTAGGACGCCTCGCTTTTACCTTACCGGCCATGGTTGTGGAAAACTCCATCTGCCTGTATAGTGGAAGTAACAAGTTGAGACAAACGACCGGGGGAAAGGGTTAACGATGCAGCATGCACTATGGCAAAGCGTATTGGGTGAAATCGAGTTGTCGGTTTCGCACGCCGCGTTCACGACATGGTTTAAAAACACCGAACTTGTCGCCAACACGGGCGACGTGGTTACCATCGCCGTGCCAAATATCTTTGCCAAGCGCCAGTTTGAAGTAAAGTTCAATGACCAAATAAAAACCGTGCTGGGGAAAAACGGCGTCACCCCGAAAGAAATCGTCTACACCGTAAAAACCACCGGCAAGAAAACGGTCAGCCGCGAAACAACCGCGACGGCACGCCAGTCACGCGTCGAAGCCCTGCTTACCGATACGCCGACCCGAAGCGAACCACAACAGCAGGCTTCGCAACCCGGCGGCCTCAACCCGCGCTATACGTTTGGTAGCTTTATCGTGGGTCGCAGCAACGACCTCGCTTACGCCGCCTGCCAAGCCGTGGCCGCCAACCCCGGTACAAAATACAACCCGCTCTTCCTATACGGCGGCGTCGGCCTTGGTAAAACCCACCTCATGCAGGCTGTCGGCAACGAGATTTCCAAAAACCAGCCGGACGCGCGCATCCTGTATATAAACACCGAGACGTTCGTGAAGGATTATATCGAAAGCATGCGCTTTAAAAAGAAGGGCTTCTCCGACAAATACCGCAACGTCGACGTGCTGATCGTGGACGACATGCAGT
>CBIMUR010000175.1:0-1722 GCA_966247155.1 uncultured bacterium | reverse complement strand
CGTCGAGGCCTGCGATGCGGCCGGCGTCTTTGGTGGCCTGGCGCTGGCTGTCGTCGAAGTAAGCCGGTACGGTAATGACCGCTTCGGTGACCGGCTCGCCAAGGAAAGCTTCGGCATCGGCTTTGATTTTCGAGAGGATCATGGCCGAAACTTCTTCCGGCGTGTATTCCTTGTCGCCCATCTTTACGGCCACGCCGTCACCCTTCTTCACGATCTCATACGGCATGATGTCGTGGTCTTTCTGCACTTCGTCGTCGCTGAATTTGCGGCCGATCAGGCGCTTTACGCCGTAGATGGTGTTCTTGGCGTTGGTGACGCGCTGGCGCTGCGCTACCTGGCCCACCAGGCGCTCGCCGTTCTTGTTGATAGCCACGACGCTTGGCGTCGTGCGGTTGCCTTCGGCATTCGCGATGACCTCCGGCTTGCCAGCCACCATGTAGGCGAACGCGCTGTTGGTGGTACCGAGGTCGATTCCGATGATTTTACCCATAGATTTACTCTCCTTTGAAAAAATATCAAACTGTATCTGTCATTTATTTTAGCACTCTCGTATGTAGATTGCCAATATCTTTAGTGTAATAAAATTGGCACTCTCATGTCAAGAGTGCTAATTTTAACCGTCACAGCGTTTTAGCAGCTTCAAATGCCCATTTGTAGCATGCGACAACCTCTTCCTCACTAAGGCCTTCGGCAATTGCAAAGCTCATCATGTTGCCAATTTCCTGCGTACGGTCATCGTCCGCCGTCTCCCCATCTAAAAATTCAGGCGTCGTTAAAACCCATATAAAACCGGCTTTCAATGCATCATACAGGCGATTCCACGCCTCAATATCGTACTCATTTCTTACATTTTTAGAGTAGTACGCCGGTTCAAGCCTATCGTTCAAAAGCCGCACCGACCGCTCAAACAGTTCATAGCCTTCGGGAATGCGCTCATCCTCTCTGATACGAGTCGGCTCACTGATAATGGCCGGCCCCAGCGCCTTTTCGTAAATATTCCGGCGCTCCATGTCTACTATTCGCGCGTCACCTTCACCATCGCGTGGCGGATAACATGGCCGTTCAGCGTATAGCCCGCCTGCAGTTCCTCGGCAATAACTTCTTTCTCGCCCTCGGCGTCTTCGTCAAACTGAATCGCTTCGTGCAGTTCCGGGTTGAATTCGGTGCCTTTTTTAGCGTCAATGCGCTTCAGGTTCAGGCCTTCTAGCGCTTTTGCAAGGTTTTTCGAGAGACCGGCGATACCCTGCGTCCATTTGTCGTCTTTCAGTGCGGCAGGGATATGCGCAACGGCGCGGTCGATAGTATCGATAACCGGCAGCAGCTTCATGATAGCAGCCGCCTGCCCTGCCTCGCGCGCGGCGGTCTTTTCCAACTCTACGCGCTTGCGGTAGTTTTCAAAATCGGCCCGGGTACGCTGCAAATCTTGCGTTAGCTCGGCAAGCTGCTGTTCGTATTCGTCGTTTTGCTGTTTTTTAGGCACGTGGCATCCTTTCTGTTAAAACAAATTTCCTAGCGCGTTAAAAAAGCTGACGATAGCTTGGCCAACAGCCGTCACCACCGTCACGATCGCTTGGACGACCGCCTGGATAACATTGATAATTCCGTCGATGAGCGCTTGAATGACCTGCATTACAATACCTCCTCTAACATCGCGCCGGCGTGACGCACCAGGCGCATTACTTTGCCATAGCTTTGCCGGGTAGGGCCCAGCACGCCGATGTA
>CBIMUR010000174.1:0-1740 GCA_966247155.1 uncultured bacterium | reverse complement strand
GGCTTGAGGTGTTTGCCGCCACCCACCACGCCGTTTTCATCTACCTTCAGCTCGTCGGCCGCGTCGAACGCCACGATCTCTTTTTTCGCCTTCACACTCATGCGCGGGAAATCCTCGCGCCCGCCGTCGCTCCATTTGAACACTGTGCCTTTGAAGCCAGGAAATTCCTTGGTGGCTTTTATGTATTTTTTCAAATCTTCCATCTCGCCGCCCACCGTGCCGTTCAGGCCGTGCGGGGAAATCAAAATCCTGCCGCGCAGATTAAGGCTGTCGCACAGCGTCTTTTGCCACAGCCGCATGACTTCCGGGTCTTTGATGGGCGTGAATTTGTAATAAAGCAGGATTTTTTGCATCGCAAGTATTATAGCATAAAACGTGGAATATACGCTTGTGCGGCGTAGCGCGCGTCTGCTATACTGAGAAGACTATGATTACCTCCTTTAGGTAATCCTCTGCTCGCCTCACGTCCGGACGTGCCGGACCTCTAGCGAACCGCGCGTACATATAAAATTCATCCCCTCAAAAGGAATTCCATGCAAAAAAATATCATCTCCCTGTTATGGCGCACGGCCATGCGCTACCCGTTCCGCACGTGTGGCGCCATGTTCGGCGCGGCCGCGGCGGCAACCGTTGGCGGGTTCGTCGGCCCTTACATCATCTCTCAAATCCTCAACCAGCTACAGCACGGCAGCCTCACCCTCGCCGGCAGCCTGCCGCTCATCGGGCTTTTCGCGCTGGTGCAAATTTACGGCCAGCTCATTGGCTGGCGTATCAACCTGTTCCTTGCCTGGACAATGGAAACGGCAGCGCAGCGCGACCTTTACCAACGGATTTTCTCGGCACTGACGCAACAGAGCCTCGGTTTTCACTCCAACCGTTTTGGCGGCGCGCTAGTATCACAAACCACCAAGCTTATTGGCTCGTTCGAGCGTTTTTGGGACACGGTTATCTTCCAAATTATGCCGCTGCTCGCCAGCATTCTAGCGGCGACAGTCATTTTGTCGTTCGTTTTCTGGCAGTACGCGCTCATATTGTTCGTACTTTCCATTATCTTTATCGTGTTGGTATTTTTCGGGTCCAGGTTCGTCGCGGCACGCAATAAAGAAGAGGCGCAAGCAAGCAACGCCACGAACGCCTATGTTGCCGATGGCGTCACCAACATCATGGCGATAAAATCGCACGGCCGCGAAACGGAAGAACTGAATGCGCTTACAGAGAAAACCGCGTTGTGGCGCGATAAAAGCCTTTCCACCATGCGCGGTATTCTTACCGTGAGCACGAGCTACTCAGTGCTTATTTACACGCTTAACCTCACCGCCCTGACTGCCGCCGTCTGGGCATCGGAACACCATATCGCTTCTATCGGTACCGTCTACCTCTCTATCACGTACACCTTTACCGTTTGCCGCCAGCTGTGGGAGATGAACGGCATTATGCGCGCCTACAACCGTATCATGGGTGACGCGCACGACATGGCCGAGATACTGGCGCTGGAACCGGACGTAAAAGACATGAGCGGCAAGGCGCTGCACGTAAAAAACGGCGGCATTGCTTTTACGGGCATGGCCTTCACACACGACGGCGACAGGCAACGGCTGTTCGACGATTTCAACCTGAATATCGTACCGGGTGAGCGCGTCGGCCTGGTCGGCCATTCTGGGTCGGGCAAAACCACGTTGACCCGCTTGCTGCTGCGCTTTAGCGACGTGGAAGCCGGCGAGATTTCCATCGACGGGCAGA
>CBIMUR010000173.1:0-1744 GCA_966247155.1 uncultured bacterium | reverse complement strand
GGCAACACCGAAACCCCGGGCAAGATGGTAGCAACGCCGTATATGCCCGGCTTTCCATCGGGCCGGATGACCGCGTCTTCGCGCACGCTCATCCACGGGTTTTCGTATTTTATTGTTGATCTGGCAACTTTCCAGGGGCCTTTTGTTTGCATGCTATTAGCATAGCAGAGACGGCCCGTTTTCGCGAAGCGTACGTGCTTGGCCGCGGCACCATGCCGGCCACCAGCAGCGTACCGCTCAAATCTACGGCTAAAGTTTGAGATAATTTCATAGGCATACTATCTGCGGTTGCCGAGCTGCTTAAAAGCATGGCGTATGCCCTTGCCCGCAAGCGGTTCGTCGTCGTAGCGCGCAATGATATGAAGGTGCGCGTGCTGTACGTTTTGGCCGCCGGTGGGGTAGACGTTCCAGCCGAGGTTGTATCCTCCCGGCGGGTCTTGGTCGATTATTTTCTTGAACTTGGGCAGCAGCTCCCGCAGACGCGCCCATTCGTTTTCGTTGAAATCGAACGGCGTTTCAATGTGGCGCTTCGTAATGGCCATTCCGGCATTGGTAATGCTGCCCTCGTTCAGAGCGGCGAAATACCATAGGTCATCTTCAAAGAGTACGTCGGTTCGTAGCAGGTTGTTTTTCAGGCAGAACGGACAAGGCTGGCCAACCATCGGCTATCTTTCTGCCAGTTCTTTCACGCACTCCAACGCTTTTGGGTAACTGTCTTTAAGCACCCCTTCCAATTCCAGCGGCACATCGAATGCCGCCACCAGCGTCGTGACGCCATCTTTCTCTGTCAGCGAGTAGCTTTCCTTGCCGCCAGTCCATTCCTTCTCGCGCAGCTGCTTTCCAGTATCTTGCGTATCTGCCTGGTGAAGAAGCAGTAAAAACTCTCCCGGCACGCACTTTTCAACCAAGCTCGTCACGCCGTACCCGTTTTCTGCGGAAATGAACTGTACCTCATTGCCTTCTTTCAGTTCCCCTGCCATGTACGTTCCCGGGTCGATAACCCCCGACCATTGCCGGAAAGTTTCATCTTGCCACAGGGTGTCCCATACTTTTTCTTTGGCGGCGTTTATTTCAACCTGGAATTGCAGTTCTTTCATAGCTTCATTATGCCACACAATACTACTTTCTACTCGTGCCGGGCAGCTTCTCGTATGCTAAAACTCGTGCCATAACACGCTTGAATATGGCGTAAATCCCTGCGCTTCATAAAATTTAATGGCTTTGAGGTTCGGCGCGTAGGCATCTACCATTACGTGCGTTGCGCCGTTACGCTTGCACCAATCAAAAAGCGCGTCAACCAGCAGCGCGCCCACTCCCGTGCTCCGCGCATCCTCGGCCACGCATATGTTCTCTAGCTCCGCGCGCTTACCCTTGTAGGCGCTGAAGTTCAGGTGGCTCCAACCGCCCGCAACGTAGCCAATAACGGCGTTGTCTTTTACCGCGACAAAGCACACGCCTCCGTCGCCAGCTATGCGCTTGCGGAAATACGCTTCGCCTTCCTCAAACGGCCAGTTAGTGTTGAGGTCGTTGAAGTGCTGCGCGTCAGATAGGAACAGCTGGTGGTTTAACTTTTGTACTTGCTCCAATTCTTCGGGTTTCGCCAAGCGGACGGTAGCTTTGTTCATAGTTCAACTATAACAAGAATATAAGACATGCATAAGTAACCGGACGAGATAATATTTAATAGGCAGAGGGTACGCGTCGCCTTATGCACTTGATTTTGAATCTCAAGAAATTCAATGCA
>CBIMUR010000172.1:0-1748 GCA_966247155.1 uncultured bacterium | reverse complement strand
CCCCTTCGGGAACAGCGGGCGGATCGGGCGGTCAATCAACCGGCCAATCAGGATCGCCTCGTCGCTTGGGCGGCCTTCGCGCTTGATGAACCGGCTGCCAGAGATTTTGCCGGCCGCGTAAAATTTTTCTTCGTAATCTACCGAAAGCGGGAAATAATCCATGCCGCTGATAGGTTTGTTGCCCACCATGGCCGTGCCCAGCACCACCGTTTCGCCGTAGCGCACCAGCACGCTGGCCGTGGTGCGGAAGCCGACGCGGTTGACTTCGAGCGTCAGTTTTTGGCCGCAAAGATCGGTGGCAACAGAGATAATCTCTTTGCCGTTTGGGTTAATAGTAGACATTATATGTCCTCCTTTTTCACTCGCCTGTTATATTGAGGCGATAAGTAACGGGTGCAGAAGTTCCTTGTAAGAAATCCTCCATCCACCACTTATGTCGCCGTGGCGGTGATGCTACTATTATACCGCAAGTTTTACGCTAAAGGTATGACTATGTGAAAACGTATTTTATTTTTACGCAAAAGTATTGACAAATTAAATCGATATATATACTCCTTTTCAGTGCTGGGCAACCGCTCAGTTCTCCGTTTTGTGATGGTATCACCTACCGTCACCTCCGAAAGGATCTCCCTTGAACAAGGAGACTGCCATCGAGGCCGCCAAGCAGATCGGACTCGCCAACGGTGAGACCGTCGTGGTGCAGAGCGACGGGCAGATCGAGCACCCGCACTACCACCCCGGCCAGACCTCCGGCGACAAGCACACCGACGGCTGGGTCGTGACCAACGACAACGGGTACTACCGTGCCCGCAAGGTTCACGACGACGACTGACGGTCGTCACGCAGTGGAACGCCCTCCGTTCGCCTATACGCGGACGGAGGGCTCTTCAATATTGGACCGCTTGGTCATATATGCGATACTAGAGACATGGAAGCTAAACCGGATTTTTTCGATAAAGACTATAACGATGAATCAAATCTCATCGAAAATCTATATGAATTTCACCCTGAATTCTTTAAAGCATTGTCAGCGAAAGAATTCGCAACTCTACAAGAGTATTACTTATTCACAACTCCGGCTACCGACTTTCCAAAAAATATTTTTGCCTATAGAAGAAAGCTCTTACAAAACAATCCGGCACTAGAAGGCGAAGCTAAGGGCATCTATAATAAACTACTCCTCGCAGCTGGCATTGAAGATTAGAGAGCTTCACCTTACTACGAAGGCAAAGGGCTTCCCGCACGTAAAGTCACGACAAAACTGCATCTGGAATCAGGCTTCGCGAAAACCCACCACGAGCTCACCCCTATTTTCCGCCAAATAGCAAAAGTAGGCTCAGTTTTTCTTTAAGCCGTCGCGTGCGTTGTTCTGCCGTGTTGTTTTCCCGCAGCTGCGTGCGCGAGAGTTTGCTTGCCTGCGTTTTGTTCCGCACGTGCAGGCTACAAAGCAAATCGCCGCAGCACAAAAACGTCTGGGTTGATTTTTCGCGCGTAAACGTAATGCTCGCCGAGTTCGACCCGCGCTGCCAGGTGGCGCAAAAATCACAAATAATCGCTTCGGTGCGGCCGCTGGCATTCGGTTTTCGGGCCTGCAGCCGGAACGGCGCCGCCCGGTTCTCAAAAAGCAGCACGCCTTCAGTTTTGCTGCGGTTCATCACGGCAAGAAAATCGCGGTCGTGCCAGTCGGTAAATTACTCCGTAACAAAGCGCAGATCGAGCCGTAGCCGCGGCTTCACGCATTTTACGAT
>CBIMUR010000171.1:0-1766 GCA_966247155.1 uncultured bacterium | reverse complement strand
GGAGCGGGCCAATGCCGGTAAGGTGGGTTTTGCCGTTCTGAATCACATCGCTGCCCTCGCGCATAAGGCCGTCGACCGTGCGCACCACGTATTTTTCGTTGCCTGGAATCGGGTTGGAAGAAAAGACGATAACGTCGCTGTTCTTGATCTTGATAAACTTGTGCGCGCCGCTGGCCATACGGTTAAGCACGGCGTTGAACTCGCCCTGGCTACCGGTACATACGATCGTTACCTTGCCGTCGGGCAGTTTCACGACGTCTTCCATCTTTACGACCACGTCTTTTGGTACCTTTATCACCCCGGCACGCAGCGCGACCTCGAGGTTTTGGATCATGCTGTAGCCAGCGAACGCCACCTTGCGGTCATGCTTTTTCGCCTCGTCTAAAATCACCTGCATACGGTGGATCTGGCTGGAAAAACAGCTAAGAATAAGGCGGCTGTTCGGGTATTTGTCCATCACCTGGCCCATGCTGTGCTGAATGTCGAACTCGCCGTGCGTGTGCGTACCGTCGCTCTCACAGTTGGTGCTTTCGTTCATGAGGAGCAAAATGCCTTCTTTCGTGGCGATTTCGGTCAGGCGCTCGAGGTCGAATTTTTTACCATCGACCGGGTTTTCCTCAAAACGCCAGTCGCCGGTGTCTACCAGTACGCCAAGCGGCGTGCGGATCACCACGGCCGTCGCGTCGGGGATGGAGTGGTTGACACGCACAAGCTCAATGCTGAAGCTGTCGCCCAGCTGCACGCGCTCGTGCTTGTCGGGGTCGAGCTCGTTGTACTGCGGCTCGTAACCACTAGTCGCCTCCTCCATGGTGCGTTTTACCATGCCCAGCGTAAATTTGCTGCCGTATACCGGCGCGGGGATTTTATCGGCAATGTGGCGGTAGCCGCCGATGTGGTCGAGGTGGCCGTGGGTAAACACCTGCCCGCGGATCTTGTGCTTGTTTTCCTCAAGGTAAGTAATATCCGGCGTAATGTAGTTGATGCCCGGGTAGTCGCTACCTGGGAACAAAAAGCCCGCGTCAATCACGATAATGTCGTTGTCGTATTCGATCGCCATCATGTTCTTGCCGATGCCCATTTCACCCAGGCCGCCGATAGGCATGATTTTCAGGGTCGGGCGCGGCGCGCGCGGCTTTTTGGGCTGGTCGGCCATGCTGAACTGGCGGCCGCCATAGCCGTTATAAATAGACTTATTGACCGGCACGTTAATAAGGTGCTGGCTGGCGCGCACGTTGACGTTTTCGCTGGTGCGGCGCTGCGCACGAAACACTTCGCCCTTTCGCGTGGTGGTGTTATTGAGCACCGTGTTGTTAGATTTTTGGCGCTGCTGCCCTTGCGGACGCTTTGACATGTCGTCACTTTGAGCATTGGCCATACGTCGTTGACCCATAAGTTTTATTCTCCTTTTTTCGTTTGAATAAACATATTAAATAATTACAAAACACGAGTAGAGGGGTTACAACCAATCGATTTACTGTATTTCCCTCTTTGCAAGTGGTTCTATTATAGCAAACGGCAGGAGTTTTGGCAAGTTAGCGACCAAGTTCACCACATTTTACGTGAGAATCATGGCGCAGAATGAACCTCGGAGTCTACTCTTTAAATTTATCTCGATTCGCCTCTAACAGCTCCCTTTCATCTTGCCACCTAGCCAAATACGACCATGCATCGATTCCTCCACTTAGTGAATGGGGTGGAAACTTCTTGAGATACCGAAGAGAATCGTGAACACGCTTAAATATCTCATCGTAATTAACCGCTGATGG
>CBIMUR010000170.1:0-1800 GCA_966247155.1 uncultured bacterium | reverse complement strand
GTCACCACGTCGCACACCGTACCCAGCGCCACGAGGTCGAGCAGCCACTTTTCTTGCCCTGGTGGCAAGCCGTCTAGCCGGGTTTGCAAGGCTTGTACGAGTTTGAAGGCGACACCTACGCCAGGGAGGTCGAGGAATGGATAAAGTCTTTCTTCACTGCTATCGTCCTTCGGTTCTGCGCCAGCGCGGGTGGCGGCGCGCGGGGCAGCGCCCTCGTCGAACCGAACTTGTTCGCGAGACGAAGGGGCGGACGCGCCGACAGGACCCACGGCCAGCGACCTACGTGGAGCTGCTTGCAGCTCCGACGACGGGAGCGGCGAAGATGAGTCGGGAGTAGCTGAAACGGGTTTCAAAATATAATTCTCATACGCCTCCGGATAATCCTGCAACAACCGTTTCGGGTTAATCACCGCCACGGCCGGCGGCTGCACCGGCGCCACGTTGTGGTGGTCGGTCACGATAATATCCACGCCCAGCTCGTTCGCGCGGATAATCTCCTTCTCGCTGAGACTGCCGCAGTCCACCGTTACCACCAGCTGCGCGCCGGTCGCGGCGATTTTCTCCACCGCGTCAACCGTCAAGCCGTATCCTTCCACGAAACGATTGGGGATGAACGCGTCGACGTTTTCAAACCCAAAACTTTCAAACGCATCCAAAAGCACCGTCGTGGCGGTCAGCCCGTCGATATCGTAATCGCCGTAAATCGTAATGCGTTCCTGTTTCTCACGTGCCGCCACTAGCCGCCCGACCGCCGCGTGCATGTCCGGCAGCAAAAACGGGTCGTGCTTGGCGTCGTAACTCGGCGAAAGAAACTTCGCGCGCGCCTCGCCGGTGAGGCCACGGGCCTTTAGTATCTCCTCAAACAGATCCATCTAGATATCAGCAGACGGGCGCTTTGGCCGTGCGGCGTGCTGCTGCGACTTGATCACGATACTCTGAAGTTCCTTGAAAATCGGAAACTGTTTGTTGGTCGAATATATTTTAGTATTGCCCTGCTTTTCGCTGGTCAAAAAGCCAACTTTTTCTAGCCTTTTCAGCTCTCGCTGAATATTGCCCGGGTCTTCCTTTATAAGTTTGGCCAGCCCGCGCACATGCGTATGAAAATCAGGGTACTTGGCGTATACCACCACAATTTTTCGCCGCACCCTCGAGGTAATAAAAACGTCTAGCATATCTTCCCTTGTTTAACTCTCTGACACTTCCGTTGCTATTTATTCTACACTTTTTCGCGGGGCTTTTCAACGAATTAGCGCCAATTCAGCACAATCTGGTTGATTTTGGCGACCGTTTCCTCGTGCGACGGGATGTCGTTTTGCTCGTAGTAATGGTCGATTCCCATAAAGTTCTCTTTTACGTCGAGCACGTGCAGCTCGTCCGCCATAACGTGCAGCTTGTCGACCACCGGCACGGTAGCGACCGGCGTCGCCACGACGAGCTTATTAATACGGATGGGCTTCAGGAAGTCCAGCGCCACGTCAAGCGCTGCCCCGCTCGCCAGCCCGTCGGCTACCAAAATTACCACGTGGTCACGTAGCATGTCGCTGTCAATCACGCCGCCGTCGCCAAGCAGCCGGTTGATTTTTTGGAAAGCCTGGCGTTTTTGCTCCTCAAGGTACCCGTGAAATTCGCTGGCATACCCCTCCATTTCGCCGGTGCTAAAATCGCTATTAAACGTAAAGCCGCCGCTTTGCGACACGCCGAGCGAGCGGGTAGTGGTCGGCGCGGAGAGGATCTGGGCCTTGGTGCCATCGGCATCGATCGCGAGCCAGCGTGTAAAGCCGAACATCTGGGCGCCCTCGG
>CBIMUR010000169.1:0-1803 GCA_966247155.1 uncultured bacterium | reverse complement strand
ACGGGCTGATAAAACAGAATCTGGAGAAGGGACGCTCTGTCCGTACGGTAGAGAACGAGCTACTGAAATTCATTGACGAGCACTTTGACTCCAGTTTGCCGGTGCTGCTGGGCGGCAACTCCATCCACCAAGACCGCAAATTTATTGCAAATGAATGGCCGCGCCTAGACGCCCGGCTGCATTACCGCATGCTCGACGTGAGCGCCTGGAAAGTGGTGTTCGAAGGCAAATACAAAAAGAAATTCGCCAAGCCCGAGGAGCACCGTGCGCTGGAAGACATCCGCGGCAGCATCATGGAGCTGAAGTATTATCTGACAAAAGTACGGATAAAACAATGACGCACAGAGAGCTTGAAGAATATTTGCTGAGCTTTCCGAACGCGTGGCTGGACTTTCCGTTCGGCGAGGGCACGAGCGTGTACAAAGTGGGGCACAAGGAAACGGGCGAAGGGAAACTATTCGCGATTATCGCCGACGGCAGCAAACCGCTGCGCGTCAGCCTGAAGTGTGACCCGCAACTGGCCGAAAACCTGCGCGAAAAATACGAAAGCGTGCTGCCTGGCTACCACCTGAACAAAAAACACTGGAACACGATTATTTGTTCAGGCCAACTGGATAACGACGAAATCAAGGATTTGGCACGCCTTAGCTACCGGCTCGTGACTGAAAACTAACCGCTGGTCGTCGTGGCGTTAAAACCGTCGAGCTGCTTGATGATGGGCGCGATATTGCCATCGGTTTCTTTCAGGAATGCCTTGAGCGACTTGCTTTTGGTTTGGCGGTAGATTGAGTTCATAAGCGACTCTACCGTCGAGAGCTGGTAGCTCATTTCGCGGGCGTACACGCGGTCGAATACGGCGTTGAGGCGCGCGTCTTCCAGCTTTTTAGTGAGCTCTTCGCCTTTTTCGGCCGTTTCGATCTTCTTGTCGATTTTTTTGACGTCGACGCCGTTGTTCATAAGCGGCTCGGCGATGTCATGGTTGGCGTCGGTTAGAAAAATATTGAGGCTGCTGTTGGTGCTACGCAGCGCGTTGCTTTTAATGTTTTTCTGCGATTTTTCGGTGACGGTTTGGAGCGTTGCCATGCGGGCTGCCAAAGTCTGCATTTTTTCGGTGGGGCCGTTGCCGCCTGAAAAGAGCGTCAGCATGCCCACGATGGCCGCCAAAACGAGGCCGCCGCCAATGATAAAGAGAAACATCCGGTTGTCTAGGCCGGGTTTTTTAGCTTCCGGGGCGATTTGGTTGAGGTAGTCGATGGAATATTGCGGCACGACTGGCTGTGGCGGGGCTGCGGCTGGCTGCGACGGGTAACTGTCCGTCTGGGCTGGCGTTTCTATCTGCTGCGGCGTGGGAGTTTGGTATGGCTGCTGGGGTGGCAGGCCATGCTGCGCCGTAGGCGCGGGAGGGAACGGGGGTGCCTGCGGCCCTTGCTCCTGGCCGGGAATCGGTGCGCCGTTGGGGTACCACGGCTTGTTTTGGTTTGGATCCATATGACCCTATTTAAGCATAAATAGTACCGGTTTGCCAGTATTTTGCCCGCTATCATTACAGAGGTAAAAATGGTATAATACAACCATGCAAGACGCCAAGGAAGAGGTACGTGCGCGCCTCAATATCGAGGACGTGGTGGGCGAATATGTCCAGCTGAAACGTGCGGGGCGTAACTTCAAAGGATTGAGCCCGTTTAGCGGCGAGAAAACGCCGAGCTTTTTCGTGTCGCCCGACAAGCACATTTGGCATGATTTTTCTTCCAACAAAGGCGGCGACGTGTTCAGCTTCGTGATGGAAGTTGAAGGGATGGACTT
>CBIMUR010000168.1:0-1836 GCA_966247155.1 uncultured bacterium | reverse complement strand
TGGTACCCCGGGTTGGAATCGAACCAACGGCCAAAAGCTTAGAAGTCTCTTGCTCTATCCACTGAGCTACCGGGGCATTACAAGCTTATTATAGCAAAAGAACCCCACGCGGAGGCTCTTTCTTGTGATTTCTGGTGCGGGTGGGGAGAATCGAACTCCCGTCTCGAGCTTGGAAGGCTTGCATACTAGCCACTGTACTACACCCGCATGCCTTCAAATTATACCAGGTTGTGGCGTATAATATAAACCATAACCATGATGCCCGGCAGATTTCAAAACAACCGACGCACGCCGTTCCATTCGAACGTTTATGCAAAGGCGGCCAACGGCGACGCCATGGGCGTGGCGAGCACGCAGTCGTTCAGGCAGCGGCAAGATATGGAGAGAAACCGCCAGGTTGTTGGGCGGTACGGGAGTTCGTACGTGGCGTATGGCAACGACCATATGCGCAGGGAGGCACGTGGCCGGTCGAATTCTTTTTATGAGCAAGACTCTGCGAACGAAGAGCGGCGCGCGGCGGCCCGGGCTGAAAATATAAAAAGACCCGTCGTTATGCCAGGCAAACCCGGCGCTTCAAGGTTGCAGATTCCACCGCGTGGGCCGTCGTTTACGGAGCCGCCAGCGCGCGGGTATAACCCGTATCAGTAGCGCGTGCTATAGCGGGAATATCGCGTCGGCGCCTGTTGTAAGCGCTTGGTAGGCTTGCGGATTTGCCGCTATAAAGTCGTGGTTGGCGTAGTCGTATTTTTTCGAGCCATGATTTGCCACGGTACCGCCAGCTTCTGCGACCAGCAGCGAGCCGGGTGCGAAGTCCCAATCATATCCGTAGGGTCGTTTCGTTATTTTTCCGTCGAGTTTGCCCGAGGCGACCATGGCAAAGTCGTAGCCAGAGTTGATGGTATTGAAAATGCCGCCACCCGAGCTTTTGAGCACACGTAAGTACAAATCTCTATTTTCGGCATTGTCGAGCCGCGTTTCAAATGAAAGCATCGCCTGCTTGAGCGGGCGGCTGCTGACGTGGATTTTCTGGTCGTTTTTATACGCGCCCTGGCCTTTTAGCGCCCAGTACATATCTTTTTGCACGAAATCGTAAATGATCGCTAGAACGACCTTGTCGTCTTCAATTAAAGAAATCATTGTCGTGCAAAAGGGGAGCCCGCGGACGAAATGGCTCGTCCCATCTATTGGGTCAACGAGCCAGGTAGTAGCAGCTTTGCGTTGCGCGCCGAATTCTTCGCCTCGAAAACCGACTGCCCTGTCAAAGCTTCCCAGCCGTTGAGCTAGCAATGTTTCGGTTTGCCGGTCTAGCTCGGTGACAATATTGCCCACCGAGTCACCCGCCCCGCTTTTTGTAGTGGGGGCGATATTTCCAAAATGGTTTATTAGTTCGTCGCCCGCCTCAATTGCGGCGGCTTTAGCGATTGCTAGCGCACGTTCAAGATCTGCCGTTTTCATAGATGTAGCTCGCTACTCACTACTTTTTCAAAAAATAGTTTTGTACCGGGGTAGAGCAACAGCTGCAGCGCTTCGTTTGGCGTATACCAGCCAAACCGAGACGACTCTTCGTTGAGCCGCACGGTCCCGCCGGCCGTTTCTACCAGCCAAAAAGATACCGTTTTTACCTTGGTGTCCGCCGGCTGGGTCAGCACTTTTCGTAGTGGCGCGACGGCCAAGCCGGTTTCTTCCTCTACCTCCCGCACGACGCCTTTTTCTTCTGATATGTCGGTGGGCTCGCAGCGCCCGTGCGGCGGTGCCCAGCGGCCTTTCATTTGTTCGCGCGCGTCTTCGAGGAGGAGGAATCTCCCTTCGCTGTTCCGCACGAGGGCAACGATTCCG
>CBIMUR010000167.1:0-1843 GCA_966247155.1 uncultured bacterium | reverse complement strand
GAAATGACAGCTGTATGGATTATTATTGCGATCGTGGCGATTGTTGGGCTGTTCCTATGGATGACGTACAACGGCCTGGTGAAGCTGAAAATCCGCGTCGATGAAGCGTGGAGCGACATCACGGTCCAGCTGAAGCGCCGCCTCGACCTTATCCCGAACCTGGTAAATAGCGTAAAGGGCTATGCCGAGCATGAGGCCGGCGTGTTCGAAAAGGTGACGGAAGCCCGTGCCAACGCGCTGAACGCCCAAGGAGTAAAGGAAACGGCGGCTGCCGAAAACGACTTCGAAGGCGCCTTGAAAAGCCTGTTCGCCGTGGCCGAAAACTACCCGCAACTGCGGGCGAACGAAAACTTCTTGCAGCTGCAGCAAGAGCTCGTGGACACCGAAGACAAAATCCAAGCTGCCCGCCGCTTTTATAACAGCGGCGTGCGCGACCTCAACACCAAGATCCAAGTCTTCCCGAACAACATTTTCGCCGGTATGCTTGGCTTTAAGCAGCGTGAGTTCTTTGAGGTAGAAGACATGGCAACGGTAGAAAAGCCGGTCGAAGTAAAGTTTTAACCCGCGAACCATAGATGTATAGTGCAATTGCCGCCAACAAACGCAACACGGTCATTATTATGGCCGTGTTCGTGGCGCTTATCGGTGCGGTAGGCTGGGCAGTCAGCTATATCAATGGCAACCAATCGATTGCGTACTGGGTTATTGGCGTCGCAGCTATCTATGCGCTTATCCAGTATTTTCTTGCCAGCAAGTTAGCGCTCGCCATGAACGGCGCGCAAGAAATCCAGAAAAAAGACAATCCACGCTTATACCGTATCGTTGAAAACCTCACTATCGCGACCGGCATGCCTATGCCGAAGGTGTATATTATTGATGACCCGGCCCCAAACGCTTTCGCTACGGGCCGCGACCCGAAGCGTGCCGTGGTGGCGGCAACCACTGGCATTTTAGAGGTCATGAGCGACCGTGAACTTGAGGCCGTAATGGCGCACGAAATCAGCCACGTGAAGAACTACGATATCCGCGTCAGCATGATTGCTTTCGGTCTGGTCAGTGCCATCGGTATTCTGTCCGACATCGCGCTTCGCATGATGTTTTTCAGTGACCGGCGCGAAAATAACAGCAACCCCGTCGTGCTGGTTATCGGCATCGTCCTTATCATCTTGGCGCCGATTATCGCCATGCTGATCCAGCTGGCAATCAGCCGCCAGCGCGAATACCTGGCCGACGCCAGTGGCGCCATGGCGACGCGCGATTCGGAGGGCTTGGCCAGCGCGCTTGGCAAATTAAAAGAATACGGCCGGCCGATGCAGCGCCAAAACAGCGCTTCGGCGCACCTCTTTTTCAGTAATCCGCTGAAACCGGGCTTTTTCAGTAAACTTTTCAGCACCCACCCGCCGCTCGACGAGCGCATTGCGCGTCTTCGTAAAAATGCTGATAAATTTTAACCGCGAGCCACCAATGTCCGTAAAAAAACCAGCTGCCAAGAAGAAAAGTAAACCCGCTGTAAAAAAGGCGCGGCCCCTTACCCGTTGGCAGAAACTGCGCGCTACTGCTATGCGGCCGATGCGTTACGTTGTCGCCCGCGTACGCGGCCTTCTGGCGCGCCGTCCGCATCGTAGCTTTCGCCGTACGCGCCGCCGAGATTACGCGCGTTCGCTGAAGCTGCCGGGGTACTGGGCGTTTACGAATGACGTACGTAAAACGTTATGGCGGCATAAGGGGCTTTTTGCCTGGATGGTCGTCGTGTACGGGGGGCTGACTGTCATTTTAGTAGGGGTGGCGTCACAAGACCTTTATACGCAGCTGAGCGAACTTATCCGTAATACGAGCGGCGAAA
>CBIMUR010000166.1:0-1850 GCA_966247155.1 uncultured bacterium | reverse complement strand
CGGGCTTTGTGCGCGCCAACCGCGACCGGCTCAAGGCCGACGCCGCCTTCTTCTTTTCCAGCGGCGTGTGGATACCTTGGCGGTTCCAGCGCTGCCATTCTATGTCTTTGCCTGCGCGGATGAGCTTGATGCTTTTGTATGCCGAAACGAATTCGATCCAATCCAGGAAGTAAAAGAGCGGCCAGAACGCGAAGTAAAGTACGTATTTCGGGCGTGGGCGCGAATGGAAAAGCGGAACGATAACGAACACGAGAACGATGTAGGACATGCCGAGCGCCAGCGACAGGTACTCACTCGTAATGATTACATATGCCACCATTATAGCAATCGCGATGGGTTCAAAGAAGAGCATGAGCTCGGTCATCAGTGAAAATGGCAAGACGAAAAACGACAGGAACGCGTTGTGGTGGTCTTCGGTGGAAAAGAAAAGCGAACGGTATTTTTTGAACGTGTCGAGGCGGCCCTTTTTCCAGCGGGTACGCTGGGCGACCAAGCCCTTTAGGTCGGACGCGCCTTCGGTGTAGCATATGACGTCTTCCCCGTAGGTAGATTTCATGCCGTAATATTTTGTCCGCATGGACATTTCAATGTCTTCGGTTTTGTTTTCGGTGTCGAACAGGCCGATTTTTTCGAACACGCTGCTACGGAAGGCCGCGCAGGCACCGCCAAATATATACTCGGCGCCGAACAGCGCGTGGGCACGCTTGTTGTAAAAGCCAAAGAAGTATTCTATTTGCTGCGCCAGGCCGATGATCGTATGCGCGTTAGCAACCTCAACGTTGCCCACGACGGCCATGATTTCATCGTCCATAAAATACTTCGTCAGGTTTTTGATCGAGCCTTTTTTAAGTGCCGAGTCGGCGTCGACTGTCAGGATAATATCGCCGGTTGCCCGCTCTACCCCGGTATTAAGCGCCTTGCCTTTGCCGCCGTTTTCCTTGTAAATATACTGCAGGCGCATAGCGGCCATCGGGTTTTCTTTCGCAAGGTCGAGCGCGTACTTTTTTATCAGCTCGTCGGAATTATCGGTCGAGCCATCGTTGACGGCAATAACTTCTACGTTTTCGTAGCCGTTATGTAAGGCCGAGTCAATCGTTTTTACGACGCCCTGCCCTTCGTTCCATGCCGGGATGATAACGGAAACCTTCGGGGCAAACTCAGACAGCCCCGCCTCTTTACGGGCGTTCGCGTGCTTGACGTAACGCAGCCGTTCGCGCAGCACGTAAAACGGTGACACGGCAAGGAAGAGGTAGTTTTTGGAAAAGGTGATGACCACGAAAAACATGATGATGGCCCGGACGGTATCGAAAATCACGTCTTCCATATCAGTCCTTTAGCACCAACGAGTACGCGTAGTACATTTCTTTGTCGGCCCCTTCGATAATAAGTATGATCTGGCGTTTTTGGGATTTGCTGGCGACGAACAACGAGCTGGTTGGCAGCACTTCTTTTTCTTCGACGCGGAACATTGAGACCGCCGAGCCGTCGTGTACTAGTTTTACGTCCATGCCCGGCTCGATCTGGTCGGGATTAGGAATGGTTTGCCAGCTGGTATTCGTGTAAATAAGATAGTCGACGGTAACGCCTTGGCTGTCTTTGTTGAGACCGATATAATGCCCGAGGCTTGGCCGCTGGTAAAGCGTGCCGCTAATAGCGCGTTTTTCCTCAAGATAAAGCGTTGACTGGAGCGCGGGCAGCTGGATGCTTTGGATTTTATTATACGGCGCGTTGCTGGTCTCTTGGTCGGCTTCCGGTTTGATGTCGAAATCCTTGACGATCATATCAACGGGGCCTTGGGCGCGAAATTTACGTAGCGAACTGGCGATCGCTATGTCCTGGTTAAACACAAC
>CBIMUR010000165.1:0-1851 GCA_966247155.1 uncultured bacterium | reverse complement strand
ATTTCTAGCCTACTTGTCGCAAACCACTTATGCTATAATGAGCCCAAATGGGCGTCGCACTGAAACCACAAGCCGGCTTTACGATCATTGAGGTGATGCTGTTTTTAGCGGTAACGGGGATGCTCGGCGCGGCTATTTTGGTGGGGTCGGGCGTGGCGAGTGGCCAGCAGCGCTACCGCGACAGTGTTAATTCATTGAAATCGTACATTCAGGGGCAATATAGCGAGGTGTCGAACGTCGTCAACGGCCGCAATAAGGACTGGTCGTGCAACGGCGCGGCCGACGTGCAAAAGACGGCGCCATCAGGCGGCGAGGCGCGTGGCACCAGCGACTGCGTGATCCTTGGCCGCTACGTAACGGTCGATGCTTCAGGCACGAAGTTATCCGCCAGCAACGTCATTGGCGTCAGGAATACGGGCGCGCCCACCGCCGAAAGCGACATCGCTGAAATAGCGACCAACTACAAGCTCAGCATTTCGCCTATCAGTGCCGAAACCAGTGAGGTTAGCTGGGGCGCGCAAATCGTCAAAGCAAAAACCGCGACGCCGATGCCCATGACCATGCTGATTTTGCGCTCGCCGCTCAGCGGCTCCATCCTTACCTTTACGGCCGACAAAATACAGACCGACCTGGCGGCACTCGTATCGACAGAGAACATGAAGGAGAAAAACCTATGCGTCAACGCCGAAACGGGCACATTCGTTGGTAACCGCATGGCCGTGCAGATAAGCGCGTTCGCTTCAAACCAAGGGGCTATCCAGGTGCCGCCGGAAAGCGAGAAAGTATGCGACTGATGCGCCTGCGCGAAAGAGGTGATACGCTAATCGAGGTGCTTTTTGCGATCACGATTTTCGCGATGGTGGGCGTGGGCAGCCTGACAATCATGAACCAAGGCACCGCCGCAGCGCAGCGCTCGCTTGAAATCACGCTGGTACGCCAGCAAATCGACGCGCAGGCCGAGGCAATCCGGTATATTCACCACGCGTACGTGGCCGCGTACCAAGGCAATGGCAATGTGGCTACGGGCGTTGCGGCCGAATGGACGAAGATGACCAGCAAGACCACCGGCAAAGGTGCTGACGGCGCGTCGGCCTTCGGTGAGACGGAAGGTGCGCGCTGCCCATCGAGCGTTCCGGGGCAGAGACCATTCGTTCTCAATGCCCGCACGGCGGCTATTTGGAGCGGGACGCCGGCCATGGAGGCGCCGCTTGGCGCATCGCTACCGCCGTTCGCGCAGGTGATTTACAACGACGACTCAAGCGTGAGCCGCGCCTACGGTTTATGGATAGAGGCGGTGCCCTCGACCGGCAGCAATGGGCCGGGGTTCGTTGATTTCCATATCCGCGCATGCTGGGATAGCCCCGGCAGTTCGGCGCCAGTGACACTAGGGACGATAGTGAGGTTGTATGAGCCGCGATAAAAACGCCGGGTTTACGCTGGTAGAGCTGATGCTCGCGATGACGTTCATTGCCATTCTTCTTGTGGCAATCGCCATGACTACCATCCAGATAGGCAGCATTTATAATAAGGGCATTACGATGCGCGAGGTCAACCAGGCGGGCAGAAGCGTGTCGGAAGATTTGCAGCGCAGTATCGCCTCAAGCGTACCGTTCGACGTAACGCCGAAGAAAGACGATTCGCCCGACACCGAAGCCTCGAAATACGTGGTACGCGATGGCGGCGGCCGGCTGTGCCTGGGCGACTATACTTACGCGTGGAACTACGGCAAGGCCCTTGCTGGTGGCATTGGCGCGCCGGAAATCCTCAACAAATACGATACCGGCGACACGGTGCGCTTTGCCAAAGTTGCCGACCCGAGCGGGGCGCTGTGTATGAACCCGGAGACGAATA
>CBIMUR010000164.1:0-1914 GCA_966247155.1 uncultured bacterium | reverse complement strand
CGCTACTATGGCGGGCAGGAATTTACCGATAAGGTAGAGCAGCTGGCGATCGACCGCGCCAAGCGGCTGTTTAAGGCCGACCACGCCAACGTGCAGCCGCACTCTGGCGCGCCGGCAAACGAGGCCGTGTACAGCGCGTGGCTAGAGCCGGGCGACACGGTACTGGCGATGGATCTGTCGCACGGTGGCCACCTTACCCACGGCGCGCCGGTCACGCGCAGCGCGCATCTTTATAATTTCGTGCGCTACAAAATGAAAGACCCGGCAACGGGCGAGATAGACTACGAGGAGCTGCGGGCGCTGGCGCTCGAGCACAAGCCGAAAATCATCTTGGCCGGCTTTTCCGCCTATCCGCGCGAGCTGGACTACGAAAAGTTCGCCGCCATTGGCAATGAAGTCGGCGCGCTCCTTATGGCCGACATGGCGCACATCGCCGGGCTGATAGTAGGCGGTGTGGCGAAAAACCCGTTCGACTACGGCTTTCATGTCATTACCACCACCACGCACAAAACTTTGCGCGGCCCGCGCGGCGGCCTCATCCTCTCTAAGGGTACGGTGGGCAACCCGCTGAAAAAGCCAGAGAAGACGCTAGAGAATATCCCCACCCTCATCGACCGCTCCATCTTCCCGGGCATGCAGGGCGGCCCGCACATGCACGTGATAGCCGCCAAGGCCGTGGCCTTCGGCGAAGCGCTAAAGCCTGAGTTTAAAGATTACGCTGCGCAGATAGTAAAAAATGCCGCCGCGCTGGCCGACGAGCTGCAAAAACGCGGCTTCCAGCTGGTAACGGGCGGGACCAGCAACCATCTTATCTTGGCAGACGTGTACAAGAGTTTTGGCGTTGATGGCAAGGTGGTAGAGCGCGCGCTCGATAAAATCGGCCTTACGCTGAACGCCAACAGCGTGGCCGACGACCCGTTGCCGCCGTTTAAGCCGAGTGGCATCCGCCTTGGTACGCCAGCCATTACCACCCGCGGGCTAAAGGAAGAGCACATGGCGCAGATTGCCCAGTGGATGAAGCAGGCGGTTGACGCCCACGAAGACGAAGAAACGCTGGCGAGCCTCCGCGAAGAAGTACGGCAGTTCGTACAGCAGTTTTCGCTGCCAAGCGATAAGTAATTTCTTTCAGGGTTAAACCCCGAAAAAGAATAATTATTATATAACTATGACCCGTATAATTCTTGTTTGATTATGTCGCGTTCGCGCTGGACGGCTTCGTAGTCGGCGACGAATTCTTTGTACGCGTCTATCGATGAAAAGAGTTCCAATATTGGTTGTGGGTGGATCCACTCACGGGCAGAACCAATGTAGTCCCGATAGCTACTATGTTTCCAGGTGGCGTAGCCGGAGTGGTTGAGGTGAATGTAGCGAGTGATGTGCTGCAACTGCGCGTCATCCCCTATCCGCATCGCCTTGTAGGTTGATTCAAACAGCGAACCGCGCCGCTTATGACGCTTATTGAAATAAGAAGTATAAGCAGTGAGTAAGCTCGTCATTAGCCTAGTGGTTGCCTTTTCATCGTTATACTGGTACAAGAGTATATGAAAATGATTTCCCATGAGACAGTAGGCGAGTAGACGAACGTCTTTAGTGTAGTGAGGGTATTCTCTGCCAATCTTATCTATGGCCGGATTTATGGAAAGGTATCTGGCAAGTAGCTCTTCGAAATATGCGTAATCGTTGCTATCTAGGAAAATCTTGCTCAAATTCCAGCCACGATTGTAAACATGATAAAAACTATCAGGAACGAATATCTTTGCAACGTTACGCGTAGGCATAAGCATATTATATCCTAAATTAGCTTATTGCAGGGTTTAACCTTGTATTGCCTTGTATTGCAGAATGAGAGAGCAGCTTAATAGGTATTTCCTGCGCACCATGCTACTAGGCGCTAGTATAATAATTTTACTCCCT
>CBIMUR010000163.1:0-1919 GCA_966247155.1 uncultured bacterium | reverse complement strand
GCGCATGGGCGGTGATTTCGGCTTTGGTAGGAATGGCGGCGACGTTGCCTAGCCGCGTGCACTGCAAACCGGCAGCGATGTTGGCAAACCGTGCGCAGCGCCGGTGGTTCCATTTTTGCAGCAGGCCGTAGGCAAATGCCCCACGAAAAATATCGCCAGCCCCACAGGTATCAACGACCGCGGGAAGCTGCAGTGCGGGCGCGAAAGCGAGGTGTTTGCCGTCGTAGGCTAGGCTGCCCAGGTCTCCCAGGGTAACGGTGAGCGGTTGCGCGCACTGGCGCTGCAGCGCGGTAACGGCAGAAAAAATGTTTTCCGTGTTTTGCAACGCGCAGAGTGACTCTATGGGAATAATAGGGCATTCGGCCTGCCGGATCATGTCGCGCGTGAAATCGGATACCTCGGTAGACGGGTCGATCACCACCTTGGTGGCGCGCCGTTTTTTGCGCATTACCTCGTAAAACGCGGCGCGCTCGTGCCGGTCGATGATAATAAGGTCGAATGAAGCGAGATGCGCGCGGTCGAGGCCAGTGAGTGGTGTGTGCTTGGCGCTGGCGTGGATTTTTTTGCGCCTGCCGTCGGCGCCCACGATGATAGTGCCGATTTTGCTGCGTTGCTGCGGGTTTTTATGAATGGCGATGTTCTCGTTCTTAAGCACGCTGGCGATCGTTTCGCCCTCAACGTCCTGGCCGAGGCTTGTCATAAACTCGCAGTCAACGCCCATGCGGGCGAGCAAGATGAGCGCGGCAGGTACGACGCCGCCCACTTGCATGCCGCCAGGCGGCGCTTCGGTCGCTGCTTCTTTTCCCTCTATTATGTAATTGTCAATGACGGATTCGCCAATCCCTAGTACCTTCATTGATGCCCCCTAAATAAGCCGCTGCTTGTGCCGAGCGCGACCCGTTAATCAATTAAGTTCGTTCTGTATGTTGGCTGAAGCTTTAACCATTACCACTATTAACCAGGCCGCGGCAAATGTCAACTTACCGTATATGTAGGCAGGGTAGAAGCTGGTACGGCTTTCATGCTATAATAGGGCGTTATGCCAGAGGTTATTCGTGTTACTGGTGCCCGCGAGCACAATCTGAAAGATATTAGCGTGGAGATCCCGCGCGACAAATTGGTAGTCATTACTGGGCTATCGGGCAGTGGCAAATCGTCGCTCGCCTTCGATACTATTTACGCCGAAGGGCAGCGCCGTTACGTGGAGAGCCTTTCCAGTTATGCCCGCCAATTCCTGGGAATCATGGACAAGCCGGACGTCGAGTCGATCGATGGCCTGAGCCCGGCGATTTCTATCGACCAAAAGTCGACCAGTCGCAACCCGCGCTCTACCGTGGCGACGGTGACGGAGATTTACGACTATCTGCGCCTGCTTTTCGCGCGTATCGGCGTGCCGCACTGCCCGGTATGTGGCAAGGCAGTTGCGCGCCGCACTCCGCAGGCGATCATTGATGAAATCATGAAAATTCCTGAAGGTACGCGGCTGATGGTGCTGGCGCCGGTGGTGAAAGACAAAAAAGGCGAGTTCGCGCACATTCCCGAGCAGTACCGCCGCCTTGGCTTTGCCCGCGCACGGGTGGACGGCGTGGTGTACGCGCTCGATGAATTCCCCGAGCTGCAAAAAAGTTACAAGCACAATATCGAGATCGTGGTGGACCGTATCGCCATGAGTGGCGACATGCAAAGCCGCGTGACGCAATCGGTCGAGCAGTCACTGGAACTAGCCGATGGCGTGGTGGAGCTTTTCAATGCCGAAACAGATGAAATAACGACCTACAGCCAGCGCTATGCCTGCGTCGACCACCCGAACGAAGACATTCCCGAGCTCGAGCCGCGCCTTTTTAGCTTCAACGCCTCGCACGGCGCCTGCCCGGTCTGTACGGGCCTTGGTAGCCGTCTGGAGGTAGATCCTGATCTCG
>CBIMUR010000162.1:0-1949 GCA_966247155.1 uncultured bacterium | reverse complement strand
GGAGGGGGCGCGGGCAGTAGCCCAGCCCCTGCACGGCGGCACACAGCCGCCGTGCAGGGACCACCCGGTTCTCATACACAAAAAATAAGGAGGTCAGTACCGCATCACCCCGTCGAGTAACCGCTCCGTGCCGAACGTGCTGATCTCCTTGAGATCACACTTGCACGCTATAGTAACGCCTGATCGCCGCCCAACCTCAGCAATACTCTATAAATACTGCGCAATCAGCGCTTTTTTGCTTTTTACCAGCTCGGCCGGCGTGCCCTCGAACATTATCCGGCCGCCTTTGTCGCCGCCATCCGGCCCAAGGTCGATGATCCAGTCGGCCCGGCGGATAACATCGAGGTTGTGCTCGATGGTAATCACCGTGTTGCCTTCACCCACCAGCCGGTCGATAATGCCATGCAGCAGCGCGATGTTCGACATATGCAGCCCAGTGGTCGGCTCGTCCAGCACGTACACGCTGCCTTTTTTGTGCAGCTCGCTGGCGAGTTTGATGCGCTGCGCCTCGCCGCCGGAAAGGGTAGAGAGCGGCTGGCCAAGCGTCAGGTATTCTAGCCCCACGTCATTGAGCGCCTGTAGCTGCTTGGCGATTTCTTTCAGGCTGAAAAATTCGTTGGCCTCAGCCATGGTCAGCTCCAACACGTCGGTGATGGATTTGCCGTTATACTTGTAGGCCAGTACTTCGTCCTTGAAGCGCTTGCCGTTACACACGGGACAGATGGTTTTGGCGTCGTCGAGGAAGCCGAGGTTTTGCACCAAAAAGCCGGCGCCCTTGCAGTTTTCGCATGCGCCCTTAGAATTAAAGCTGAACAGCCCGGCGTCCGCCTTGTTTTCCTTGGCAAAGGCCTTGCGGATGGCATCGAAAATGCCGATGTACGTGGCCGGGTTGGAGCGGCTGTTGGCGCCCACGGGCGACTGGTCTACCACTATAGCGTCCGGGTGCTGCTTTAAAAATACCTGGTTGATAAGCGAGCTTTTGCCCGAGCCGGCCACGCCGGTGACCACCGTGAACACGCCCGTCGGAATGTCGACGTTCACATGCTGGAGGTTGTTGGCGTGCGCGTCGATGATGCTCAACTTGCCGGTGGGCTTTCGGAATTCCTTTTTAATTGGCGTTTGGTCTTTGAGGTGCGTGCCGGTCAGCGTGTCGGATTTTAACAGCCCGGCGTACGTGCCTTCAAACACAATGCGGCCACCGTTCGCGCCAGCCTGCGGCCCCATATCCACGATATGGTCGGCGGCTTTTATGACGTCCGGGTCGTGCTCGACCACCAGTACCGTGTTACCTTGGTCGCGGAGCTTCGCCAGCAGGTCGTTCAGCCGGTGCACATCGCGCGGGTGCAGCCCCACGCTCGGCTCGTCGAAAATGTACATCACGTCGACCAGGCTGCCGTTTAAATGCTTGACCATCTTCACGCGCTGCGACTCACCGCCCGAAAGCGTGTCGGTAGGACGGTCAAGACTCAGGTAGCCCAGGCCAATCTCCACCAAATTCGACAGCCGCTCATGCAGCGTTTTTACCAGCGAGTGACTTTCGGCAGTATCCAGCTTCTTCACCACGTCGAGCAGCTTGTCCACCTGCATGGCACTGAGGTCGGCAATATTGTAGCCGTCGATCTTACTGGAGAGCGCTGCCCGGTTCAGCCGCGCGCCGTGACACATCTCGCATGGCGCCATGGTAATGAACGGCGCGAGCGTTTTTTGCGTGCGTTCCGAATACGTTTTGAGATCGGTCTTTACATATTTGCGCTCGAATTTATCCACCACGCCTTCAAGCGTGAGGTTGATTTCGCTCACTTTCACCTTCGTCGGCTTGAGGTGGTACAGGTTTTCCAGCTCCTCCTTGGTAAAATCTTTCAGCTTTTTATGCATGTCGAACAGCTTGGAATTTTCCAGCGGCTTCAGCGTCCACTGGTTTTCGCCCTGGTACTCAGGCAGACGGATAG
>CBIMUR010000161.1:0-1980 GCA_966247155.1 uncultured bacterium | reverse complement strand
CTGGTTATTTGCCGTTTTGCTCTTTCACTTCCGCGAATTTTGCCGCCATGGTCGGGTTGCCGCGCGTCAGTTTCTTTACGGTTAAATCCTCGGCTTTGTTGTTGGCGATGCGGTAGTGATCCTCTGATTTGAGTAGGTTTTCCTTGGTTTTTTGCAGCTGGGCGATGGATTTGTCGATGCTGGCCACGGCGTCGCTGAAGCGCTCGGAGGCCAGGCGGTAGCTGCGGCCGAACGAATCGCGGAAGTCGTTGAGCTGGCCTTCAAAGTTGGTCACGTCGATGTTCTGCGCCTTTACCAGCGCCAGCTCGCTTTTGTATTGCAGGCTGTTTAAGGCGGCGTTTCGCAGCAGCGTAATAATGGGGATGAAAAACTGCGGGCGGATGACGTACGTTTTCTCAAAGCGGTGCGACATGTCCACGATGCCGGTGTTGTAGAGTTCGCTTTCGCTCTCGAGGAGCGAGACGAGAATGGCGTATTCGCACCCTTTCTCGCGGCGGTCCTTGTCGAGCTCCTTTAAAAAATCCTCATTCTTTTTCTTGGTGGCGGTCTCGTCGCCCTCGTTTTTCATCTCGAACATTATCGAGATGATTTCAACGCCGTTTTCATCCGTTTCGCGGTAGATGTAGTCGCCTTTGCTGCCCGTTTTCGCGTCGTTGTCCTTCTCGAAGTAGGCGTTTTTAAAGCCCGTGGCGCGCAGGCGGTTAAACTCCACCTCGCAGTGCTGCTCGAGCGTCTCCCCTACCATTTTAGTGGAAAGCTTGGCCTTCATGTCCTTGTAGTAGGCGATCATTTCCTCTTTGGTTTTCAGCTCGTTCTCGTATTTTTCCTTGAGGTTGGAGGCCAGCAGCTGCGCTTCGGTCTCCTTGCCTTTCAGGGTGCTGGCCAGCTCGTCGCGCTCCTTCTCTACCCTGGTGACAGCCTCGGTAACGGCCAGGCGGCGCTCGGTTTCGGCGGCCTGGAGCTTGGCCTTCAGCTCGGCAATCTCCGCTTCCCTTTTGGCCACATCTGCCTGTAAAGTATTTTTGGCGTTGGCCTCGGCCAGCTTGGCGGCGTCCTCCTTTTCTTTTTCCACCATGGCGAGCTTATCCAGTAGCTTTTGCTCGTTCAGCTTGGCCTCGAGCGCCTTCTCGCGCTCTATGGTGGCCTTCACCTTCTCCAGCTCGGCATTGAACGCGTCGCGCTTTATGGAGTTGACCACGCTCGTGATGGTAGCCTTATCAATATCCGTCTCGTGGATAGATTTGAGGTCGATGACGTCGCCCTTGCTGGCGTCCTCCTGGAGGATGAGGGTGTTTTCGTCTTGGATGGATACTTTTACTTTTTTCATAGCCCTCACTCTAAATATTTTCAATAAATGTTTCTATAAAGTTGGAGATGCTTTTGCGGACACTGGCAATAATACCGCTCCGCTGTAAAATGCTCGGCGGCTTCTCGAGCGCTTCACTCAGTACTTGGTCCCGCGGGATGCGGCTGGTCGACATATATCTATCCAGGATAGCCTGGGCTTTTTCTTTATCAAGTCCTTCCCTCTCGCACAGCTCGCGAAACGCCCTTACTTGCTCTTCGCTCAGGAATTCGGCAAATACGCCTTCAACGTCGCTACCTTCGGTAATTCTTGGCAGATTACTTTCAATAAACTTCTCTATCAGCTCACGCTTGCTGCGCAGTTTTGCGTCGCTGGCCATAGTGTCGGCAATGGTTTGGCGAAGCTGCACTTGCTTTTCTTCACTTGCGCCAACCATGCGCGCAATCAGGCGTAAAATGTAGCTCACATTGACTTCATCGCGGCGCACAAGCTCCAGCTCAAAATCTACATCTTCAAGAATAGAAGCTTTTTCTTTCTCGTGGTCCTGCTTTACTTTGTCGTAAATATCGAGGTATTTACCTTTAAAGTTTTCAAACGTCTGCTCGGTAATTTCCGTATCGGAAAAGTCAAAATCAGCAAACGACTTTAAGATATTTCGCAGCCGTAACACCTCG
>CBIMUR010000160.1:0-1986 GCA_966247155.1 uncultured bacterium | reverse complement strand
CGCGCTTGAGAAGTTCGAGGCCTCGCACGCGACTCTGCCAACCGCGACGCTCAAGATGACGAAGGAGCTTGCTGCTCACTACGATTGGGCGGTGAAGTGGCTGAATGATCTTGCCGATAGCGAGGAAAAAGAAGACCACGTAGACGTTTTCTTCGAAGAAGAAGTGCTGCGTGGCCTTGCCGATGAACTTCAGTTGGTAAGCACCGCGCTCTCGGCCTCCTGTGACGAAGGCGCCCGGTTGCCGACCGACCGCGTGCGCCAGCTGTACCGCCGCTTGGCGTGGATATTCAACGCCGAGGTGGATACGTTCGAGCGGAAAAAATACGCGTCGCTTTCGCACGAGGCGAACAAGGCGATGAACCTGAATGCCTACATCGGCCTGATGGGCGGCACGTACCGCCAAGAGGAAACGCCAGATGGCCCTATTCTCGTGCCGACGGCCAAGCGCCACCTTGGTGACCTGGTTTTCCCGGATAGCGAATTTTTGCTGACGCTCGACGCCGACTCGATTCTGCTGCGCGACTACTGCTTGCGGCTGGTCTATTTCCTCCAACAGCCAGACAACGCGCGCGTGGCGGTAACACAGACCCCGTATTCATCGTTCCGCGGCGCGGCAACGCGCATTGAGCGGCTGGCCGGGGCAAGTACTGATATTCAGCATATCCTGCACCAGGGCATGAGCTACCACGGCGCGACTTTCTGGGTGGGCGCCAACGCGGTGATCCGCAAAAGCGCGCTTGACGACATCGTTGAAAAAGAATGGAGTGGCGGCTTTGAGGTGCGGCGCTATATTCAGGACCGCACCGTTATTGAAGACACCGAATCTAGTGTTGACCTGGCGTTGCATGGCTGGACCCTGGTAAATTATCCCGAGCGCCTGAGCTACAGCGCGACGCCGCCTGATTTCGGCTCGCTGGTCGTGCAGCGCCGGCGCTGGGCAAACGGCGGCCTGCTGATCTTACCGAAACTCTTCATGCAGATCCGTGAGCGCAAGCACAGGGGTGAGCTGGTGCCACTGACGGAAGTGCTGCTGCGCCTTAACTACATGGCGTCGATCGCTTGGGCGAGCTTCGGGCTGATTTTCCTGCTGGCGTACCCGTACGACGGCCGCCTGCTGAGCCCGTTCGTGCTGCTGGCCGCGTTGCCCTACTTTTTGGCGATGGCGAACGATTTGAAATACTGCGGCTACAAGCGCAGCGACGTGCTTCGCATTTACGGCTTCAACCTCATTTTGCTGCCGGTCAACCTGGCCGGCGTGCTGAAATCGATCCAGCAGGCCTTTACCGGCAAGAAAATTCCGTTTGCTCGCACGCCGAAGGTGAAAAACCGCACCGGCGTCCCGCTGATGTATGTTGTTCTGCCGCTGCTGATCGTTGGTTTCTCGCTGTTCACGCTGTGGCGTGACGTCGTGGCGCACAACTGGGGCAACGCAGCCTTCGCGGGCTTTAACGCGCTATTGGCGTCGTGGGCGATCGTTGCCTATATTGGTATCAAGAACACGATCATGGACATATGGCTTGGCCTGACCAACTGGATGTACGTTGAGGTGAAAGAGAAGAACGGCGGCGCGTCGGGAACGTCCGCGCCGGCGCTTGACTGGCGGGCGGTCTTGTACCACGGCGACGCCAAGCAGGCCGTACCGCTTGGCGCCCGCAGCGATATCGCCACGGCGACCGTACAAACGAAAGAAAGGCAGGCTATCTCATGAGCGCGCAGGTACAACCCCAATCCGTGTACGTAGAGCCCCGACGCCGTTTGTCGCCATGGCGCGTGCTGCTGGCGGTGCTTATCGTGACGGGCCTCGTGGCCGGGGGCATGTTCGGCATGCGGCAGTGGCGCGCCGCCCAGTCCGCGGCGTCTAGTAAGCCATGGTTCGCGCCGTACGTCGACGTGACTGCTACGCCTACTTTCGCCTTCGACCAAATGGGCGGCGGTGCTAATCATGACGTTGTCCTTTCGTTCGTCGTGTCACTATCGTCTGATGCG
>CBIMUR010000159.1:0-2002 GCA_966247155.1 uncultured bacterium | reverse complement strand
GCGGATGGGCATTTGAGCAGAAGCGGATGGCTTGCTGATGATATATCAGCTGCGCTTTGCCAGCGAGATCGTGCCGCGCACGGAGCTCCCTATGCCTTCGCTTCAGCAGGTTGCGCCGCAGCAGGTAGACGTGGCAGTGCGGTTGGTCGAGCGCTATGACACGCCGTTTTACATAGAAGATTACCGCAACGAGCAGCTCGACAAGCTAAACGAGCTGATCGGCCGCAAGGCCAAAGGATTGAAACCGCGCATCCAGCCACGCGCCGACAAGCACGCGACCGCAGAGGGCGATATAACCAAAGCATTGCGGGCAACGCTCGGCGCCGAGGCCGGGCAACTCCCCGCATAACAGGAGGGCGTTATGCAAATAGGGCAAAAAGCATGGGCGATTCCAGAAGGCTACATTCCGGGCAATAGTACCGGCGAGATGCCGGCAATGGAAAGCCACGACACGGCATCCATTTTAAACGCGGGTAACGAGCCGGCACACGTAGAAATAACCATATATTTTAATGACCGTGAACCGGCTGGTCCGTACAAAGTAACCGTGCCGCCGCGGCGTACCATGCATGTGCGGTTCAATAGCTTGGAAGACCCAGAGCCGGTCCCGCGCGATACCGATTACGCCAGCGTCATCCGCTGCGACCAGCCGGTGGTGGTGCAGTACACGCGGCTCGATTCGCGCCAGGCGGAAAACGCGCTGCTTTCTACCATTGCCTACACGTCCGGAGGCGCCGATGCCTAGCCGCTGGTACGACAACGCCGTGTTTTACGGCGTCGACGTGGCGCGCTTTTATGATAGTAACGGCGATGGTACGGGCGACCTGCCGGGTGTCGCGGCCAAGCTGGATTATGTGCAGGAGCTCGGCGTCACCTGCCTGTGGCTGCTGCCGTTTTTCCCCAGCCCGCGCCGCGACAACGGCTATGATATTACCGATTACTGCGCCGTGGATGAGCGCTTCGGCACGTTGGAAGACTTTAGAAAATTAGTGGAAGCGGCGCACCGCCGCGGCCTGAAAATCATTACCGATCTGGTACTACATCATACGTCTGACGAGCATCCGTGGTTTAGGGAGGCGCTGGAGAACCCGCGGTCGCGTTACTACGACTATTATATATGGGATGAAAAGCCCACGCAGGAGCCGCCTAGCAGTAACGTGTTTCCTGAGGCAGCACCGGAAGGCGTGTGGCACTACAGCGACGCGGCGGGTAAATTTTATCACCACCAATTTTACCGTTTCCAGCCCGACCTCAACCTCGCCAACCCTGAGGTGATGGAAGAAATCCGGCACATTATGAAGTTTTGGCTAGGCCAGGGCGTGGACGGCTTTCGGATTGACGCGGCAACGCATTTGTTCGAACAAAAGGGATTGAAACGCGGTGCGCTTGGTACCAGCGCGTACCTGGAGCAGTTGCACGCGTTTGCCGAGGAGCCTGGCCGCGACATTTTGCTAGTGGGCGAGGCCGACGTGACGGCAGAAAATATTGGCAGCTACGTAGGAGAAAATCGCCTGGCGAAAATCTACAACTTCCTCATGAATAATTCGCTGTTTTTGGCGTTGGCGCGCCGGTCGGCCGGGCCGGTAGTGAAGCGGATCGGTCACCAGGCACAGATGCTGGAGGCGCGGCGGCTGTTCAACTTCGCCCGCAATTTCGACGAGATCGACCTCGAACAACTGAGCGAAGCGGAGCGCCAAGAGGTGTACGACACCTTCGCGCCTGAGGAGACGATGCGTATTTACTGCCGCGGCATACGACGGCAGCTGGCGCCCATGCTAGAGAGTGAAGCGCGGTTGAAAATGGCCTACAGCTTGCTGTTCAGCCTGCCCGGCACACCCATGATTACCTGCGGTTCTGAGCTGGCCATTGGCGATGATTTGGCAAAGCCAGGACGCAAAGCTGTACGTCTGCCGATGCCATGGGAAAAGGCAGGGGGCGAAGCGCGCGGGCTGGTGGATTTTTTCAAAAGCCTTATCGCGCTACGTCTGGCAAATCCGCGCAT
>CBIMUR010000158.1:0-2017 GCA_966247155.1 uncultured bacterium | reverse complement strand
CTGGCAAATACCCGAGCGTGACGCCGCTATCGACGGCGTAAGGCTTGCTGCCAATCAGTAGCTCCCCGCCGGTGGGCTGGTAAATGCCCAGCAGCGCGCGGATGGTGGTGGTCTTGCCCGCCCCGTTGCTGCCCAGCAGGCCGAACGTCTCGCCTTTCTTTACATTAAACGACAGGTCGCTTACGGCGGTCGTTTTGCCGAAATCCATGCGGAAATGGTGGATGCTTACTAGTGCCTCGGAAGTGTTCATTATTTCCATTCTATCACGCTAGCGGTAATTGATGAACTGCAGCGGGAAGTCGAAGTCCTGGCCCTTTAAGAACGTGATGGCTTTTTGCAGCTCGTCTTTGCTGCTGCTGGTAACGCGTACGGCGTCGCCCTGTATTTGGGCTTTTGCTTTTGGCACTTCGTCGCGTAGCAGCTTGGTAATTTTCTTGGCGTCGTCTTGCTTGAGTCCGCTTTTGAATGGGATTTCCCAGGTGGTTTTGAGGTTGCTTTCAACCGGGGTTTTGGAAAGGTCGAGGACTTTCGAGCTTTGCTCGCGGCTGGCGAGTTTTTTGCGCACGATATCGAGTACGGCGTCGCATTGCCACTGGCCGGAGCCGGTAATTTTAAAGCCGGTTTTGTCGCCCAGCCATTCTATTGCCGCTGGCGTGCCCTTGAAATCGTATCTATTGCCGATTTCGCGTTCGGCACCCATAAATACGTTGTTCATTTCAGCTTTGTCGTAGTCGGAAACGATATCAAAAGAAAAACTTGGCATGTTTTTAGTATACCACCGCCGTGCTATGCTGGTGACATGAAAACCGTTGCCTTTGGCTCCCTGCAAGAAACCGATAAGAATTTTCTAAAAACGGCCGTCGAGCGGCTGCCGCGGGCGCTTAATAAAGTGAGCAACCCGAAAACGAGCGTCGTGGCGGTGACGGCCTCGGGCAATACGTATTTTGGCAACAATATTTTCCTTTCCAACTGCACGCTTAGCTGCGGCGAAATGAACGCGCTGGCGGCCTGCGTGGCTGGCGGTGACACCGACGTGACGGCGCTGTATTTTGCCATGGGGCGTGGTGATGACAAAACGCCGCCTTTGGTAACGCCGTGTGGTAACTGCCGGCAGCAGCTGCACGATTTTGCGCGGCTTTCCGGCCACGAAATACAGGTGTTCAGCACGACCAACCGGCTGGAAGACGTGATCGTGACGGATTCTGCCGAGCTGCTGCCGGAAGGTTTCAAATCGGCCAGCCTGGGCAAGATGGCGGCCTAGCTGCCTGCTTCTTCAACGTCGGCGAGGAACAATCTCTTTTTGAAAGAGCCCCTTGCTTCGGCTTTCTTTTTTCTTATGACTTCCAGCTCTTCGGGCGCGCAACCTAACGTTTCGGCCAGCGCCAGTACGACTTCCATGATATCGGCGAGCTCGTCCGTATTTTTGTCTTCCAGGTATTCGGCAACTTCTTCCTGCAACTTCTTCTCAAGCTCTTTCACGTAGTCATCGTCGCTAAGTGTAATAACTTGCGGCTTCTGGCCGTTTTTCTCTATGATAGCGGGGATCTGATCGCGGACGAGTTTGTTGTATTTCGGCATCTTGTTAACTGATTTATTCCCCGCAGTTTTCAGCATGTCAGCAAACCACACCAGTTCGTCGTAAAGTTTGCGGACGTTCTTCTCGTAGCGTTCGGCGTGTTCTTCTTTTAAGCTGCCGTCTTCGTTGAACATCTGCGGCACGTACGGGAAGTACACGTCCCAGCTCATCACTACCAGGCCCGTTTCGCGCACGGCAGGCACCAGCGCTTCGACGGCGCGCGTACCGCCCCAGTTGCCGTCGCTCACGCCGGCAAACGCCACTGGCTTGTGGTTGTAGTTGGCCAGTTCGCTATCAAGCATGCGCTTGAGGCTGCCCGGAAAGCTGTGGGTTCTAAAGTCCGTGCGTAAGCCCCATGCCATCACTGGGATCGCGTGCAGAATCGCCAGCGCCAGTAGTTGATCCACCTGCGCTGGTTGTAAGAACTGGGCCTCGTCCACG
>CBIMUR010000157.1:0-2023 GCA_966247155.1 uncultured bacterium | reverse complement strand
CGATAGCCAGCGCCACCCCCAGGCACAGCAGCGCCACGTCGAGCGGCTGGTTGCGTTTGTCGGCCACTTTACCTCCCAGGAAATAGCCTGCGCTCAGCGCCGCGATAATCACGCCTATTACGCTCGTCCACACGTAGGTAGAGCTACCAATGGCCGGCGCCAAAAGCCGCGCGCCGACCAGCTCGAACGCCATCAAAACGAACCCCGCCACGAAGGCGATCAGCTCCAGCTTCCCTACTCTCAAAACGTAGCGTTTCACGTAGCCTTAGTGTAACAAAAAAAGCGCCGCCAAGCAGCGACGCCCTTTTCATGGCGGAGAGACAGGGATTCGAACCCTGGGTGACATTGCTGCCACACACGCGTTCCAGGCGTGCCAATTCAACCACTCTTGCACCTCTCCGTATGCACTTATTTTACCAGATGCCCGCCTTTTTCGGGCGACAATGTTGCCGGTTTTGCCGCATTATTTGCTAGTTGTATAATTTACGTGAAATTTTCGGTTGCTTTTAGGGGCGGCGGCTCCATATAATAGATAAGAGATGACGAAAAAGAAAACGAAAACAACGCCAGTTATCGAGCTGAAGGGACTGACCAAACGATACGGCGTTGGCGACGCCGAGCGGGTGGCTCTCGACGACGTCAACCTCGTGATCGAAAAAGGCGAGTTCATCGCCATCATGGGTCCGAGCGGCTGCGGCAAGACCACGCTGCTCAACATCCTTGGCCTGCTTGACCGCCCGAACGAGGGCGAGTATTTCCTCGATGGCAAAAGCGTCGAGCATTTCAGCCAGAGCCGCCACGCGCGCATCCGTTCGCAGCAAATCGGCATCGTTTTCCAAAGCTTCAACCTAATAAACCGCCTCACGGTCATCGAGAACGTGGCACTGCCGCTTACCTACAAAGGCGTTTTGCGCACCAAGCGCCTGAAAATGGCCAGCGACATTTTAAAAACGTTCCACCTTTCCGAGCGCGAATACTACATGCCGTGGCAGCTTTCCGGCGGGCAGATGCAGCGCGTGGCAATCGCCCGGGCGCTGGTCAACGACCCGAGTATCATTCTGGCCGACGAGCCCACCGGCAACCTGGATTCCCGCTCGTCCCACGTCATCATGGAAGAGCTGTCCGACCTGCACAAACGCGGCAATACCATCATTATGGTCACGCACAACCCCAGCCTCACCACGTATGCCAGCCGGGTGATCCACATGCTCGACGGCCAGATTGCCAGCGACACGAAAATCCCGGTGGTGTTTGAGAAATCCAGCTCGAAAATCCCGCTTGGCAGCCACCACGAACCAAAGAAAGAAAAACCCGAGAAGAAGCCAGCTAAAAAACGCAAAACGAAAGCCGCTAAAAAATGACACGCCTGCTTATCATCGAACACGTCCAAAACTCTTATCACTCGCTAAAGAGCACCCGAATGCGCACGCTCCTCACCACATTGGGCGTGGCGATCGGCGTGGCAAGCATCACGGCGGTACTGTCGCTTTCGGGCGGCATTATGCAGGTCATCTCTGGACAAGTGAATAAGCTGGGTGGAAATATCGCCGTCGTTCGCCCTGGCGTACCCACGCAGAGCCTGGAAGGCTTCACCAGCCCCACCACCGAGCAGACGTTCACTACCAGCACCATCACCGAGCAAGACATGCGTGACATCGAGGACATCGACGGCGTCGACAAAGTCGCGCCGCTCATGATCATCAACGGCACGGTAAGGTCGAAAACCGACACCGCGAAAAGTAGCACTATCGTCGCCACCACGCCGCAGCTCGCCGACATCGCCCAGCTGCCCGTGCGCGACGGCCAGTTCATCGATAACATCACCGACAAAAACACGGCGGTTATCGGCACGCAGTTGTCGGTCGACCTGTTTGGCACCGACCAGTCGATGGGCCAGACGTTCAAGGTACACGGGCAGGATTTCACGGTTATCGGCATTCTTAAAACCATGAACGACCCTATCAATTTCAACAGCGTCGATTTCGACCGCGCGGCCATTATCAACCTCGACAGCGGCAAAAGT
>CBIMUR010000156.1:0-2055 GCA_966247155.1 uncultured bacterium | reverse complement strand
CCGGCAGATATCGAGCAAAAATCCATCGCCGCGAGCCGGCTACTAGAACAGTTCGGTACCGATTTTACGCTGAATACCAGCGATAAGATCGCGCACTTGTCATTATATATGGCGAATTTTACGCCGGAAAACCTGGAGGCAGCCAAAACGCGCCTTGGTGAAATCGCCGCCGCTACCCTTCCCGTGGAACTCACCGCCGTTCGCTACGCCCACGATTTCGACCAGGGCATGTTCGAGGCGGCCTACGACAAAACCGATGCCAGCGTGGCGTTGCAGGAGGCAATCATCGAAAAACTCAACCCGCTGCGGAGCGGCCTGCGCGAAAAAGACCCGGTTGGCCACGTGCTGAGCCAGTGGATTCCGCGGCTTTCGGGCGAACAGCGCCAAAACTACGACCGCTTCGGCTACGACGAAATCGGCGGCCTGTTCCGCCCGCATATCACCTTTACGCGCTTTACCCGGCGCGACCTGGAAATCGACACCGGCATATTGCCACCGCTGGAGGAATTCAGCGGCACCTTCGCCACGCTCTCCCTGTTCGAGATGGGCGAAAACGGCACCTGCGTGCGCGAAGTTGCCTCGTGGCAAACGAACGGTTAGCGGGAGTATCGCTTCACGAACTTTACTGTCTGCTTGAAAGCGCCGCCCGCATCGTTACTTATCAGCGCGGCTACAAGCTTGCTGCAACCGCTCGGCCGGCATAAAATTATCCCCATAGGCAGGGCCGCCAAGCGGTTTGAGCGGTGTCGTGCCGGCAATGGCACGCGGGCGTTTCGTATAGGCTAATACCAGGTTCTTCCGCGGCTCGTTTCGCGTACCACTACCTTCAGAAACAAAGCCGTACGTGGCCGCTACCCGGTATGTCGTGTCGATGGCCGCCAGCAACTCGCGGCACGGGCCAGCCTGGCCGGCGATCGCGTTGACGATAACCGTACCGTCCGGACTAGTGATAGCACCGAGCACCTCGCCGTACTCGCGCGTAAGCAGCGAAAACGGCACGCTGGTGTCACTATAGACGTCCACGACCACCACGTCGTATTTTTTCGCGCTGGCGTTCACGAACGTGCGCGCGTCCTCGCCGATAATCCGCACGTTTGGCAGTTGCTGGTAATCAAAGTATTCGGCGGCAATTTTCGGCAGCGCCGGGTCGATCTCCACCACATCTACCTGACTGCGAGGATATTTTTTCGCCACGTATTCCGGCACGGTGAACGCGCCGCCGCCGAGCACCAGGATATTCTTTCTCGCCGGTACCGTATCGATAATACGCGCGATTTCGTGCGTATACCAAAACGCCAACTGGTCTGGGTGCGCCACCAAAATGCCCGATTGCGCACCGTTCGGACCGGTGGAAAGATAGCGGACCTTCTGGCTAGTTCCGGCCAGCTTACCGGTTTTTACCTCGTAATTCGCGCTTGGCGTGTCAACGCGCACCACGCCGTCGCTACGTAGCAGCGGCAACAGCACGAAAACGCCCGCCGCGACCGAAAGCAGCGTCCGGTATTTCCACAGACGCCGTGGTACCAGCAGCCAGCTGGCACCGACCGCTAGCAGCGTTAATAGTACCAGCGCCTCGCGCGAGCCGATGTAGCTGAATATAATAAAGCCCGTCACGAACGTGCCGGTGATCCCGCCGATAGAGTTCAGCGCGCTGAGGCTGGCGACCGCGCGGCCGGACGTTGCCAGCGAACGGACGTTCAGCTTTGCCAGGTATGGGCTCAACATGCCCAGCAGCAGGCTGGCCGGCACGAACAGCAGCAGCGACGCCAGCACGCCGCGCAGCCGCAAATCGCCAACAAGCTGCACGACCGCCGCCATCACGTGGTCGAACCCTACCAGCATCGCGCCGATAGCCAGCGCCACCCCCAGGCACAGCAGCGCCACGTCGAGCGACTGGTTGCGTTTGTCGGCCACTTTACCTCCCAGGAAATAGCCCGCGCTCAGCGCCGCGATAATCACGCCTATCACGCTCGTCCACACGTACGTCGAGCTGCCGATCGTCGGCGCCAAAAGCCGCGCGCCGACCAGCTCGAACGCCATCAAAACGAACCCCGC
>CBIMUR010000155.1:0-2072 GCA_966247155.1 uncultured bacterium | reverse complement strand
ACCGATGACGTGGGTCCAGCACCTGCAGATTTTGCTGAAATCGACCATCGTGGCAACGACGGGCGGCCTTTTGCCGACCCAAAAAAGCCCCGACGAAGCGCTGGGCGAGCTGTTTGCCGACGTGCAGAACCGCCGCGTCTATGGCGACGGCAAAACTTTCGTCGACCTCATACCGCGCCGCCGCATGAAGCAGATCCAGCAGGAATATTTGGTGGCAAAGCAAGACCCGCAGTTTGATCTGCGTGATTTCGTCTCGCGGCATTTCTACGAATTTGGCGGCTACAAAACGGCCTATCATACCGATGCCAGTATGTCTCCGCGCGAGCATATCGCCGAGCTATGGCACGTGCTCGAGCGCAAAAACCGCCGCGACCGCGGCTCGCTGATTGCGCTGCCCAACGCGTACATCGTACCGGGTGGGCGCTTTTCCGAGCAGTTTTATTGGGATAGCTACTTTATCATGCTGGGGCTCGCGGCCGACAAACGCTGGGACATCATAGAGGGCATGCTGAAAAATTATGCGTATATGATCCGCAAATTCGGCTTTATTCCCAATGCCAGCCGCACCTACTTGCTCAGCCGCAGCCAGCCGCCGTTTTTTTCGCACATGGTAAAGCTTTTGGCGCGCCACAAGGGGCGTACCCGCACATTGGCCGAGTATTTGCCGTACCTGCTGCTGGAATACCGTTTTTGGATGAAGGGCCGCAAAACGCTGGCAAAACACGAAAACAAAGCCTACGCGCGCGTGGCCGAAATGCAAAACGGCATCTTGCTCAACCGTTACTATGATAACAAAACCACGCCCCGGCCGGAGTCGTTGAAGGAAGATTTGGACACTGCCGGCGAGGCGCCCCACCGTATTCCCGACCGCCTGTATTTGCATCTGCGCGCGGGCGCGGAATCCGGCTGGGATTTCAGTTCGCGCTGGTTTGCCGACCCCCAGGACATCCGCACTATCCACACGGCCGATATCATCCCGGTCGACCTCAACAGCTTACTTTACCAGCTGGAAGAAACTATCGCCGAGGCCTACCGCGTGTTGCGCCAGCCGCTTCTCGCGCACAAGTTCGAGGCCGCCGCGCACCACCGCGTGCGGGGCATGCAAGAATATTGCTGGAGCGACGAAGAGGGCTTTTTTGTCGACTACAATTTCCATAAGCGCGAGGCAACAGGGGTACTTTCGCTTGCCGGCGTTTTCCCGCTGTATGCCCGCATAGCCACCTCAAAGCAGGCGGCGGCCGTGGCGCGGCGGCTGGAAGAAGACTTTTTAAAGGACGGCGGCCTGGTAACGACACTGAACGAGACGGGACAGCAGTGGGATTACCCCAACGGCTGGGCGCCGCTGCAGTGGGTGGCGATAGAGGGGCTGCGCAATTACGGCCATCACCGCCTGGCTGACGAAATCAAAAAGCGATGGATAGCGGCCAACCTAAAAGTGTTTAAAGAGCAGGGCAAAATGGTAGAAAAGTACAATGTCGTCAACGGCAGCCAGCTGGGCGGCGGCGGCGAGTATCCGCTGCAAGACGGCTTTGGCTGGACGAACGGCGTGTTAGCCGCGCTGCTGGCGGAAGACGAATAGTGCTTGCTGTCCATATGCTGCGCAATGTGATATACTAGGTACACACATATGGACAGACCGATGAAAATCGCCATGATGGTGCGGGCTTTCATACCCATGCCGCGTCCTAGCGATATGATTTATGCTCCAATTGACCTAGCAGTCGCGATTGCAAAAGGCCTTGGTGAACGTGGCCATCACGTTACTCTCTTTTCTCCCTTGGGTACAGAGGTGTACGGGCAGAACGTCACCGTTGAAACGATGAACCTACGCCCGCTGGTGAAAAACCAGGCCGATTTTACCAAATTCCTTGATGACACCGAGCATTTGGCGCACGACGTCCACGGCCTTTGGGACCGCTATATGGCCAGCGAAATGTACGACCGCGCGGCAAAGGGCGAGTTTGACCTGCTGCATTTTCATCACCCGGAAAGCGCCCTGTCATTGGCGTACCGTACGCAGCAGGTGCCAACGGTGTATACGCTGCACGACCCCGTGTATAACTGGTACAAAG
>CBIMUR010000154.1:0-2094 GCA_966247155.1 uncultured bacterium | reverse complement strand
AGCCTGACAGGAGTTGAGTATGCCAAATGAATACTAGGAAGGCGGCGAAAAAGCGCAGTGAAGTTAATGGCTTAAGTAGACCACTTTCTTTCTCTTGCGACATAACCCCTGTAGTTATAACTTAACTCCCTCTCTGTTTTTGATGTTGTAAGGAATTACAACTGTAGTCTTAAAACATTTTCCCTATTAAACAATAATAACAGAAACCGATCATGATAGATATAAGTCAAGTTGATACTGTGTTAGAATTGAGGTATTAAATGGCGCGTCGTTTGAATGTGCGGGGCTGTAGTTATTTGGGGAGTTGAAATTCGGTGCCACGTAGGAAAATTTCGGAATACCGTTCAAAAAAAATAGTTCATGAAGCGTTGGGGCTGCCATACGAAGGCTGGAGCGTGAGCGCGGAAAACAGCGCCGAGGCACTCAAAAAGGTGACAGGCCACAAAAGTTACGTGGTAAAAGTCGACCAGGCGGTGAAGGGGCGGTTTAAGAAAGGGCTGGTAACGCTCGACGTGCCGAAGGCAAAGGTGGCCGCGGTATTAAAGAAGTACGCGGGCGAAGGGTACGGGCATTTTATCGTCGAGCCGTACGTCACGCACGAAAGCTCCGGCGAGCGGTACGTCAGCATGGCGCAAACCCGCGCGGGCGTATCGTTGAGTTTTAGCGAGGCCGGTGGCGTGGATATCGAGGCGCACCCGGAAAGCATACGAACTGTATCGGTAAACGAGAAAACCGACTGGGAGGCACTGGCGGAAAAAACGGCGCTTTCCAGCGGGCAGTTGCGGGCACTGGTGCGTACGTTCCGTGAAAACCATTTCGTTTTTCTTGAGATAAACCCATATATTGTGACCGGTAACGGCGTGCAGCTGCTTGACCTGGCGGTGGAGGTAGACGACGCCGGCCGGAGTTTTGTTGCGGCATGGGATATGCAGGATATCCGCGAGCCGAAGCGCGTGGCGCACCCTGAAGAAGAGGTGGTGCACGCGCTCGACAAAGGGTCGGTGGCGTCATTCAACCTCAGCGTCATTAACCCGGCGGGCTCTATCTTTTTGCTGCTTTCCGGCGGCGGCGCCAGCGTGGTGATCGCCGACGAGGTGCACAACCAAGGCTTAGGCAAAGAACTTGCGAACTACGGCGAGTACAGCGGTAACCCGCAGGCGCACGAAGCGCAGAAATACACGGGCGAGGTGCTGAAGCTGCTGCTGGCGTCGCCCGCGAAGAAGAAAGTGCTGTTCATCGGCGGGGCGGTGGCCAACTTCACCGATATCGCCACGACCTTTTCGGGCGTGATCGCAGCTATCGATGAAAAGGCTGGGGAGCTGGCGAAGCAGAACGTGAAAATCTACGTCCGCCGCGGCGGTCCGCGCCAGGAAATCGGCCTGGCAAACATTCGCCAGGCGCTGGAAAAGCACGGCTTGCTAGGCGGCGTGTACGACCCAACGACCACATTATCCGACGCGCTTGGCGCCGCACTGGAAGGACTGAAAAAATGATACGGATCGACGATTTACGAAAAGAAAAAGACATGAAAGTTGTGAGTCTTGGCTCGCACCCGGGCATTATACAGTCGATGCTCGACTATGATTTTCTTGTCGGTAAGCAGCAGCCGAGCGTCATGGCGATCGTGGCCAGCGGCCGCCGGCAGGAGCGGTATTTCTGGGGCGAGAGCGAGGTGATTATTCCGGTGGTTTCCGGCCTGGAAAAGCTAAGCGCGGCGCAGCTAAAAGAGTGCAGCGGCGTGATAAACGTGCAGTCGGCCCGGCGCGTGCTTTCCAGCACGAAGCAGGCGTTCAAGCTGCTGCCAAACCTGAAAGTCCTGACGATCTTTGCCGAGCAGACGCCAGAGGCACACGCCCTGGAAATTTTAGAACTGAGCAAGAAAAAGAACGTGCTATTGGCTGGCCCGTCGTCCGTGGGAGTGCTGGTGCCAGGCAAGTTCAAGCTGGGCGCTATTGGCGGCACGCAGCACGCGCAAATCTCCCACGCGGGGATTTTGGACGCCGGTGACACGGCGGTGGTTTCGACTTCCGGCGGCATCGTGAACGAGCTGATCCACACCGTGACGGGCGCGGGGCTTGGCGTGTCGTTCGCCAT
>CBIMUR010000153.1:0-2103 GCA_966247155.1 uncultured bacterium | reverse complement strand
GGGCGCCAGAATAGTCCGAATTCCTAGGGGCGTGCTCGTCGAGCGTCCCAAGCGGGGCTATCTCGGCCATTGGGGCCTCAAATTGTCTGGATTAGCTGCGTGGTGAACTGCGTGGTGTGGGTAACTGGAGGGATATTACTCGTACTTCATAACGCGGTCAGCATTTTCCCACCTGTCTTTGTGGGCTTGCTCCCGCTGTTTTTCGAAATGCTTATGAATATTCTCGGGCTTTTCGTTGCCGACTTCAATAAGGCCCTTCGCTTTCGCGATTTTCTGGGCGTGCTTATTAGACTGAACCACCTGTCCTAACGCCGGGTTAAAGTGCGGCGTATTCCAGTCGGCTGCCGCCGATTTATCTATATTCGGGATCGTAATCTGTCGATGTCCCCGCCCATAACAACAAGGACAAAGATGCTCGTCGTCCCGGGTCGCGACCGAGCAATATACGTCCCAGTCTCTGCCACAACTTGAACAAATATGTGGATAAGTGGGCATTTAGCTCCAATCCTCCGACGCCCCGCGGTAGCCCCGGCCGCGCTTCAGACGCTCAATACGCTTGAATTGATCTTCGTGCTCTTTATTCTCGCCGGGGACAAAAGGCACGTTACGACCTTTTCCGAGATACGTCGAGATCGAGATATAGCGCTCGGCGTCCATCGCGTGGTCGTTCTGCTGGACCGGCTTAGCTTCTTTGACGTTCTGGTCCGGGGCCACGTCGTCGGGCGCCGGATAGTGGTAGCCGTCCATCTCGTCGAGCGTATGCGGGTTAGCACCCGCGAAATACTTGAGCCGCCTAAGCTTTAGAAGCTCGTAGTGGCGGTCTATACCCATTCTAACGTCGTTATTCGCGCCCGTCGCCGAGCACTTTATACCTTGCGTCCGGAAGTACCGGTTTAGCTCCTCGATCGCCCCGGGCTGGGACGGGTCACAGAAAATAGTCGAGACGCCCCACGTCGCGGCGATCTTTCCGACCGCGGCGCATATATCGGTAATCGTCATGCCCGAGCGATAAAGCTCCTGAACGCCGTAGTGCATGCCGTCGGACGTAATGGCGCGGACCTTAAAGACGAACGGCTCGACCCAGCCCCAGTCGATACCGCCGACGAACCTCGTACCAGAGGGTAGGCCGAACGGCGCGATCTGGTTCTCGACGTCGTCGAAACAGTCGTATACGAGGCCCGACATTCGCTCCCAGACGCCGCCGAACATCGCGTTAAAGCGGCGTGGGTCCATCGTAGAGCGGGCGCGTTCGACGACCGACGCGGGCATAAAGGGGTTTTCCCACGACGCGGCTTGGACGAGATCGACGCCGTCGAGTTTTTTGCCGCGCATCTTAGGGAGAATGATCTGCTTATAGAGCCAGTTAAGCGTATAGGGCGAGGTCGTAAGGACGATCTGCGCTTCTTTAAACGCCGCGCGGGCCTGGAGGTTTTCCCAGAAGTAGAGGGTATAGAGCCCGGCCTCGTCCCCCCAGACGAAACGGACGTTCGTAATACCGACGATCGAGTCGGGATTTTCCCCGGTACGGAAGTAGCACATGCCGCCGCCCGCGACCTTAAAGGTCATGTCGGCCTTATTAAAGTGGCCCATCCCGTCCATGACTTTGAGAAAAGCCGGAAGCGTCGACTGCTGAAGGATCTTGTACGTCGGGGCGACGATTAGAAAGTTATCGTCGGGCGCCGTAAAGGTATGCATCGCCATCTTAGCTTTGATGGCGCCGACGGTCGTCTTACCGAACTGGATACCCGTACCTAATAGGACGATAGGCGCGTCGGACCGGATCGCCTGCTCTTGCTTAAGGCTATGGGGCTGGAATTCCAATCATGTAAGCCTCGAGAGTTTGCTGCGTGGTGTCCCGGCTATGCCGGGTTTTGAACTGGCGGGCCGGACTGGTTACCGGCCGGGGTACGTTGCGCCTTCGGAGTTACCTCCGCGGAACCCGCGTCGCCCTGCTTTCGCGTCGTGCGCGTCACGCCGCCGCCAGCTAATTCTTCCCCTTAAGTTTCTTCTCGAGCTCCGCGATCCGGAGCGCGTAGCCAAACTTCACGGTATCGCTTACGTCTTTCCACTTTAGCTTAGCCTTTAGGTCGTCGATCTCCGCCC
>CBIMUR010000152.1:0-2122 GCA_966247155.1 uncultured bacterium | reverse complement strand
GCTGTCTTTGAGGTGGATTGTTCGTCTTTCGTAAACGGCCATTTTTGGGCTGACATTGCGTACGCACCATAGCCGCACGCCACCACTATGGCAGCAGAGACAAGGACAATAATAGTTTTTTTGCGTGGCAGTTTGTTTATTTTCATATGACGGCACCTCCGTATGTTAGAGGTTTATGATTACTTGTAATTATAATGCCTATACTGGCAATCGTCAATGAAAGATGGTAGTGGTTTTTACTATAGTTTAGTGATGAAACCCGTTCGGATTTTGTGATTGCCACCGCCAAGAATCCGCGCAGGCGTCGTCTATCGTTTTTTCGGTAAACCAGCCGAGCTCTCCGTTCGCTTTTGCCGGGCTGGCGTAGCAAGCGGCGATATCGCCGGGGCGGCGGACGGTGATGTCGTAGGGGATTTCCTTGCCGCTGGCTTTGCTGAACGCCGTGATGAGCTCTAGTACCGACACGCCTTTGCCGGTAGCGAGATTGTATGGCGTCGCGCCGGGCTTCAGGTGCTCCAGCGCGGCCACGTGCCCTTTTGCCAGGTCGACAACGTGGATGTAGTCGCGTACGCCCGTGCCGTCCGGCGTATCGTAGTCGTTGCCGAATACCATCACTTTATCGCGCTTGCCAACGGCAACCTGAGAGACATAGGGAAGAATATTGGCAGGGATGCCGTGCGGGTCTTCGCCGATAAGGCCGCTTTCGTGGGCACCAACCGGGTTGAAGTAACGCAGGATGGTGATTTCCATGGCAGGGTCGGCAGTAGCAACGTCGCGTAAGATTTGCTCGATCATGAACTTTGTCCAGCCATAAGGGTTGGTAAGGCCGGCACCGGTACGGCTTGTTTCGACGAGGGGCAACTCCTCCGGCTCGCCGTAGACGGTTGCCGAGGAGCTGAAGATGAATTTTTTGACGTCGAATTCCTGCATTAGTTCAAGGAGCGCCAGGCTGGAGTCGAGGTTGTTGCGGTAGTATTTGAGCGGCTTTTCGACCGATTCGCCCACTGCTTTGTAGCCTGCCAGGTGCATCACGGCGTCGATAGAGTTTTCCTCAAAGACCTTCCGCAGCGCGGCTTTTTCGGTGAGGTCGATGGTATAAAGCGGGATGGCCGTGCCGGTAATTTTCTCTACGCGGTTCAGCGCTTCGCGGCTGCTGTTTGACAGCGTATCGACGACGATGACTTCGTGTCCTTTATTGATAAGTTCGATAGTCGTATGCGTGCCAACGTAGCCAGCGCCACCGGTAATAAGTATAGTCATAAGCATATTATACCATTGTTCTAGGTGGCCAGATGGTATAATCGTAAGACGATCAACCAATCAAGGGGGTGTATATGTCGCTACAGTCAGAACTCGATGAACTTGGAAAGAAAATCGCCAGTTTTCACAAACCGCAGCCGGTGAGTGATGACGCTTGGCAGGAATTTGCCGAAAAAACGGTGGTTGTCCTGATGGCCGGCGGTGAGAGCAGCCGTTTCAGCCCGGTGCTCAATGGCACGGCAGCGCACAAAACGGCTTACGAGCTGCCAAACGGCGACACGATGATAGAAATGACCATCCGCATGTACCGCGACGCCGGAATAAAGAAGTTCGTCGCGGCGGTATCGCACAATGCGCATAGCATTGAGGACCGGCTGGGTGACGGTTCGCCGATGGGCGTGGAAATGGTTTACAGCCACGACCCGGAACACCCGGTAGGCAAAGGCGGCGCTATCCGCCATGCGCTGGAAAACGGCTCGATACCTGAAGATTGCAATCTCATCGTGGTGAACCCGGACGATATCATCCTCAATTTCCCCGGGTCATTCCCCCGTTATATTTGCGAAGCGCACATGGAAGGGGCGAGCCAGGGAAAGCTGGCGACGGCCGTACTGGGCGTGGGCCAAGCGTCGCCGGCAACTGGCATGATGGTCAGTGACAATGCCGTGGTAGATACGCAGATGTATCAGTTTATCCCGATTCCGGCGCATGCGGGCATGACCGTGTTTTCGCCGGAAGTTTTCCCTCGTTTTCGTGAACTGTTTAGTCTTGAGGAAAAGACCGATTTCGAGCAGGTGCTCTTTCCACTGCTTGCCAAAGAAGGTACGCTGTGGTCGGCAGGACTGATGGGTGGCCTATGGAT
>CBIMUR010000151.1:0-2127 GCA_966247155.1 uncultured bacterium | reverse complement strand
GGGATAAGAATCCGGCCAAGGTCGAGCTCCACGTTGCAGCGCTCGGCGATCCGGCGGGCATTCGCCACCGCTTCTGGATGGGTATTTTGCCAGCGGCCGATGATGTCTTTTGGGTCGGTCACATGCAGCTCAAAGTCCTTCAGGCTCATGCGTTTTTCATCGTTCAAAAACGCGCCCGTTCCCACGCACAGCAAAATCTCGTGCGCGTCGGAATCATCGTGCGATAGGTAGTGACCGTCGCTCGTCACCACGCATTCTATTCCCAGCTCCTCCGAGATTTGCTCGAGATATTGGTTGATTTTTACTTGCACATCCCATTTGGCAGGGCAATCCGGGTGGCCGTGGTCTTGTAGCTCTAGGTAGTAGCGGTCGCCAAAAACAGATTTGTACCAGGCGGCAATCCGCTTGGCTTCCTCGTAGTTATCGTTTCGTAGGTTTTCGCCCACTTCGCCGCTGGCGCAGGCCGACAGCGCAATGATCCCTTCGTTGTGCTGCTCGAGCAGCTCGTGGTCGATGCGCGGTTTGTAGTACATTCCTTCCAGATTTGCCTTGGAGGAAAGCTGCATCAGGTTTTTGTAGCCGGTTTCGTTCATGGCCAGCAAAATAAGGTGGTAACGCGCCTTGTCTTTCGCCGGGTCGCGGTCGTGCCGGGAGCGGGCCGCCACGTAGGCTTCCATGCCAATTACTGGTTTTACCCCGGCGTCCTTTGCCGCCTTGTAAAACTCCACCGCGCCGCTCATCGTGCCGTGGTCAGTGATCGCCACGGCCTCCATACCCATGTCTTTCACCAGCTGCACCAGCTCGGCCGGCTTAGTCAGGCCGTCGAGAAGGCTGTGATGCGTGTGGTTGTGCAGATGCACATAATCAGACGCCTTTAACTGCGTCGCCACCTCTGGTTTTTCTGTTGCCAATACCCCCATAGCTATTCCTAGTATAGCAAACCTACGCCCAGTACGCGGGCGTTTTGTTTACAACGCTCATGCTATTTTTTGTCTTGCTGGATAGTTTGCCTCACGTCGCGTGCCGGGTCGCCGATTACGGGCAGCTGCACGAAAAAATGCAGCAGCCACACGATCAGCGCGACCACGACAGTGCCGCCCAGCACGCTTCCTAGGCCAAAGAAAACCCCACGTATGAAATTCATCTTGTAGATTTCTATCCGGTTGCGGTTGAAATCGTAAAACAAATCTTCCAGCAAGCTTGCGCGCGCGCCGCGTTCATTGCCCTTTTTTATCTCTTTGGCTGCTTTTTTGACCATACATCCAACTCTTGTCATTACCGACGAAGATTCTCTTTCGCGCTATCCACGGCACGTTCGCCGCGGTCTTTATAATCTTTAGCCTTCTCCCGCACATCGCTCGCAGCTTCCCCGGCGCGGCGCTTCGCCTCTTCGCCACGGGCTTTGGCATCATTCTTCAGCTCGGCCGCTTTCTCCTTTAGATCGGCCCGGGTCTCTTTGCCCGATTTCGGCGCCGTCAGCACCCCGGCCACGATACCGGCCGCCGCGCCGATTACCGCGCCCAGCGCGAACTTGCTTTTCGTCGACATCTTGATCCTCCCTGTTATTTTTTAGCCTTTTTCATGAACTTCGCCACCATTTTCATAACGACCAAGGGTGACGAAGCTTTTGAAATCCCGGCCACCGTATGCTCGATAGTATCAGCCGTGCGCTGCGCAGAACCGGTGACTGCCTTTATTTGCTTTGTCACCTTGATAAGCATCACCGTTAGAACAATCCCTAGCAACAAAAAGACCGCCAAAAACACCGAAAGGATTATTACTAAAACCTGCGCCCAATCCATTATGAAAATCTCCTTTTTGACGTGTTGGTGTGAATACTGTAGTGCTGAGTGTTATTATATCACTTATTTTTTGACCATGCGAACGATCCAAATAAGCAAGACCGCGCCAAGCACAGCCACGACGAAGCTGTAAATATTAAAGCCGCTCACCCCGCTGCCACCAAGCAGCTGCACAAGGCCGCCGCCCACCAGGCCACCGATCACGCCAAGAACAATGTTCTTTAAAAGCCCGCCGTCTTCTTTCATGATCATATTTGCTACCCACCCAGCCAGGCCGCCAAGTATAATCCATCCGATAAAACCCATTCTACCCTCCTTTGAATTA
>CBIMUR010000150.1:0-2136 GCA_966247155.1 uncultured bacterium | reverse complement strand
CTGGATGTGATAATACCATAAGTCCGCCCGGCTTTAAAAGCCCTAAAAATCGCGCGGCTGTGGATAACTGCGGGTCGTGGTACGGCGGGTCGGCAAATATCAGATCAAATTGCTTGTGCTCGTTATTTTCAAGCCAATTGTTTGCCGTCGTACGCACGACCGACGTGCGGGCTTCAACGCCCAGCGACGTGATATTTTTCGTCAGGACTTTTTGGGCGATGCGGTCTTTTTCGATGAACGTGACGTGGCGCGCCCCCCGGCTCAGCGCCTCAAGGCCAACCGCGCCGGTACCGGCAAACACGTCGAGCACGTCGGCAGATTCTACCTCGCTGCCAATACTGTTGAAAAGCGCGTTGCGGATCCGCTCGCTCATGGGGTGGGTACGGGTGGTGTCGGGCGCGTCTATCTTGCGGCCGCCAAATTCGCCGCTGATAATCCGGACATTCACGGCCGCTTCCCTGCCTCGGTTGCCGCTGCGTACCACGCAAGTGCCACGGCCTTTATGATGCGTGGCGCGAGGACGGCACGGGTTTGGCGCGCAAGCCGGCGTGACCAGCCGGAGCGGCCGAACTCTTTGTACATGTCGAGCTCGGCAATCTCGCCCAGCGTCTCCAGGAATACGGCCTCGAACCCGTTCCTGGTAACGCGCTCGTATTCCTCATCGGTGGGCGCGCAGTCGTCGAACCGCTGTGCAGCTATGGTCGTGGCAACGCCCAGCTCAAAACCAAGGTGGGTTGTCATCACCCCTTTGGCGCCCCAAAACTCCCAGTTGTTCCGCAGCTGAATCCGGCGCGTTTTGCCGGGCAGTAGCAGCTTGTCCTTGGTGGTCCGGCGCGTCTCCAACCCTTCGCCGCGCAGCTCCTCTAGCTTTTCTTCCAGCGGGTAGTGGTGCGCCGGCGTCAGGCCGTCCACGATAGTATGGGCCAGCCAAGCCGCCTCGAATGCCGCGCGCTCGCGGTTATTGTTTTTCAGCGCCGTTGCCATATTGGTAATATGGTCGCTTATCATGGTGACGAGCGCGCGGTCACTGGGATCGTGCGGGTCGATATAGTGCCACGGCTCGTCACGGGCCGGGCTTTTGCGCTTGATGCCGTCCGGGCCGTTCAGGCCTTCAAAGTGCAAAATCTCATGCGCCGTTGGAAATGCGCGCAGCACCGGAAGGCGTTTTTTCACATGGCGGTATGCCACGCGGTCGATCTTTTGGTGTACGCCCATGAGGCGGCCCGATTTTGTTCGGAATGTTGTTCCAGAGTACATACGTGGTATGAGACGAACCTGCGGTTTTCTCATCATACCGAGCGCCGGAGAAAATCCGTCGGCCCGGGCTGCTTTTTCCCTTACTAGTTTAATGTTGTCAGCCGCTGGTATTGCTCCACCTGCGCGGCCAATTGCTTATATTGTAGCAGGTTTTCGCCTTTTTTCGTGAACGCTTTGGCCTGTTTTTGCGCACGCGCAATGAGTTTCGTGTCGGAAAGCGTGGCGATTTGCAGGTTCAGCGCGCCATGCTGGCTTTTGCCGTAGATTTCGCCGGGGCCGCGCAGCTTCAGGTCTACCTCGGCAAGGTAAAAGCCGTCGTTCGACTTTTCTATCTCACGCAGGCGCTGGCTGGGCTTGCTACTGTCAGAAGTTATAAGATAACAGTAGCTCTGATGCGAAGAGCGCCCCACGCGGCCGCGCAGCTGGTGCAACTGAGAGAGGCCGAAGCGGTCGGCGTCTTCAATCAGCATGACCGTGGCGTTCGGTACGTCCACGCCCACTTCCACCACGGTAGTACTTACCAAGATATCCAGTTCGCCGGCCGCGAATTTCGTCATTACCTCGTCTTTTTCGTCCGGCTTCAGCTTGCCATGTAACAGCCCGATTTTGCGGTGCTTAAAAACGGAATTTTGCAGTTTTTTATACTCTGCCTGGACGCTTTTTGCCTCGTTCTCGGGGTTCTCGTCGATAAGGCTGCAGATGACGTAGGCTTGGCGGCCTTTCGCGATTTCCGCGTCGGCCATTTCGTATAGCTGTGGACGGGAATTTGGCGACCATATTTTGGTTTTGATAGGCTTGCGGCCTTTTGGCAGTTCGTTCAAAACGCTCACGTCCAGCTCGCCGTACACGGTAAGCGCCAGGCTGCGCGGGATCGGCGTG
>CBIMUR010000149.1:0-2143 GCA_966247155.1 uncultured bacterium | reverse complement strand
GCGCTGGTCAACAAGCAGAAGGAATTCGACGTTACCGTAAAGGTAAACGGTGGCGGTCTGGCCGGCCAGGTAGACGCCATCAAGCTGGCGATCGCCAAGGCACTGACCGTCGGTCACGCCGACCTGCGCTCCACGCTGAAAAAAGCCGAGCTCCTGCGCCGCGACCCGCGCGAAAAAGAGCGCAAGAAGTACGGCTTGCGCAGCGCCCGCAAGCGCGAACAGTACTCGAAGCGTTAAGCTTTCGTGTGCGCGACAAAAACTTCCCCTCTATGGGGGAGTTTTTTATTGGCCGGGCATTATATACTAAAGGTATGCAGCTTCTTAGTACGCTCATCCACCGCTGGCTGAAAATCCCCTACACGCTCCACGTGGAGCTGAACCGCCCAGGCGTTTCAAAACGCGCGGCGACCGTTCTTTTCATTCACGGCATCGGTAACTCTGGCGCCGCCTGGGAAGAGGTTGTTGGCCAGTTACCACCCGAGCCGCAGGTTATCACTATAGACCTGCTTGGTTTTGGCAAATCACCGCGCCCCGCCTGGGCCACGTACGACGCGAAAACCCAGGCACGCTCGGTCATCGCGACGCTTATAAAGCTCCGAATCCGCGGGCCGGTCGTTATAGTAGGGCATTCGCTTGGCGCTCTGGTGGCGGTGGAAGTAACGAAACGCTATCCGGTTATCGTCCGCTCGCTCATACTTTGCAGCCCGCCTTTTTACAAGCTCGACGCCGAAACGAAACGCCTCTTTCCTAGCAGCGACAGGTTGCTCATGCGCACCTACAAGCTTGTTAAGGATCATCCCGAGCAGCTCATGCGCCTTTCCGTGCTGGCGCTAAAACTCGGCCTCGTCAACAAAGCCTTCAACCTCACGCGCGACGATCTTGCCAGCTACTTGGGCGCGCTAGAATCCAGCATTATCAACCAAACCTCCCTCGAAGACGCCAAGCGGCTGAAAAAGCCGGTCCGTATCATCATTGGGCGGCTCGACCCGGTGGTTGTTACGCGGAACATAAAGGAGCTCGCAGCCGCGAACAAGCACGTTTCGTACACAATAATTATGGCTGGGCATGAGGTGCAGGGGCGGTTCGTGCCGGCGGTCACCACAGCCATCGCCGGTGAGACGAAAAAACCTGCCAACAAGCGGCGAAAGGCTTCACGGAAACGCTAGCCTGTGATATAAAAAGAATAATGAACGCAAACATAGCAAACCGCTCTGCCTATTGGCGCACCGCACCTCGTGGCGGTTTGTTCCGTGTTTTGAAATAGTGTCCTCTACTTGAAACCACCGATGAAGCCGCCACATAGCGGCTTTATTACATACAAGGAGATGACATGAAACAGCGTATCGGCGTGGTTGGCGCCACGGGCAACTTGGGCGAGCAGCTCACGGCACGCCTACGGCAACACGGACTAGACGTTATAACGTGCACAAAAACCCAGAAAAACAGTCCTACGGTTAACGATCTACTCAATCAGTGCGAGATCGTCCATATCTGCGCGCCGGTCCAGGCGCTGGAAGGTGCGGGGCAGGGCAGGGCAATCGCCGTGCTGCACGACAGCGTTATGGCCACCAGCAAAGAGGCGAGCGAACGCTACCTAAATGGTAGCGCCGCAATCGTTCACATGCTCATGAATGAAGCGAATACCGTGGTAGCTGCGGCAGACGCGCCACACCACCAAGAAATCACCGCGCATTTGCTGGCTATCGGCCTGAAGCCGCACGCCATGACAATAGCAGAGCACGACTCCCTCATGGCGCGCTCGCAAGCGCCGCTGGCGCTGCTTTGCAAAACGCTGCTGCCGTTTTTGTACGAGCAAGATAAGGAGGGCCTACTGACGCCATCCGGCCAGTTGCTTGCCACGACGCTACAAGCGCGCGAGCTGGCGTGGACGGATGAAACGGTCCGTTCGATCCTCCAAAACCCCCAACTGCCACGCCTGATAAAAGATATGCAAGCAGCGCTCACTCAACAAACTGGCTTGCGCGTACCAAACAAGCATGCTATAAGTAAAGAATCATGATACACGCAGCCACAAATATCCAGACTTGGCGCAGCTCCACTCTCGTTGGCGGCCTGTTTGGTATTTTGTAAAATCTTGTTTAAAAAGTAGTAAAAAGGTCGTCAGCAGCTGGCGGCCTTTTAT
>CBIMUR010000148.1:0-2146 GCA_966247155.1 uncultured bacterium | reverse complement strand
TTTTTCCTTAGTGGCGACGACGACGTGACGTACTATGCCCGCACCGACAAAGAGCACGAGGCCAATATTCGTGACCACTGTAGAGTTAAGTGCGCAATACCATAAGCTTGACAGAGCTGGTATCTTTATAAAATAAATTGACACACTTAGCAAGGGCTGCTACAATAAATGACAGCACATTTGTGAGTCCGTCTACTAGTGACGTCTGAATGACTTCATATGCGAGTGGGGAGCGGGCCATGAATGCGCCTACCGACAAATGTCGCTACGGGTACTGAATTTGAACATTTTCACCAAATATCAGTTAATGAAATCGGTCGACGCGTACCCTGTTCTATTTGCGAGAAGAAAGACAAAGTAAGGTAGTCGCCCTTGTAGTAATACGAGTGGCAGGAGAACGATAATTCGTAAGTCTCAAACCGTTATGGGGTCATCCCCAGCGTCATCTGCTGAGTTAAAACGACAAGTGTTTGCTCGTCATCGTAGCGCCTCAAGGCGTCGCAAGAGCGGGCCAAAGTCAACGACGATAGCAGCTTACGTCGGTGTTTTCTTGCTTATTATGTCGATGGTCGCCATTGGTTACCAGCCGCCACAAAAAATGGACAGCGTGGCAAACGCTGCCGAAACAAAAACTTTAGCAGCCGACCAGCCATCGGTTGACCAGCTCGTGGCAACGAACGTCGCCGCGGGTATTGCCGAGCGCGCAGAACTCCCGATTGCCACGTATGTGGCCAACTTGTCGGTCTCGCTTTCGGCCGAGCACCAGCTGGCACAGAACGACGATAACGCCATCAGCAATCCGCAGATTATCCAGCTGGCTGCAGGCAGCCGTGAAACCAAACATTATACCGCCAAGGTCGGCGACACGGTCGAAAAGGTCTCGGCTCAGTTCGGCGTTTCGGTCGATACGATCAAGTGGGCGAACAAGCTTGCTTCTTCGGCACTCGAACCTGGCAAGAAGCTGACCATTCCGCCTGTCGATGGCGTGATCTATGTCGTCAAGAAGGGGGATAGCCTCGCGGGCATCGCGAAGGCGTACCGCGCCAGCAAAAGCCGTATCGTTGCCTTCAATGACCTAGAGCTTAGCGGTATCAAGCCGGGCAAAACGATTATTATCCCTGGTGGCATTTTGCCAGAAGCCAAGCGCCCCGGCTTTAGCAACGGCTCGTCCTCTGGTGGCGCGAGCGGCGGCATCTACTCGGGCTTTGACGCCCAGCTGGCCCGTGCGTCGGCCGGCAACCGCTACGCCTTCGGTAACTGTACTTGGTACGCCTACGAGCGCCGCATGCAGCTGGGCCGTCCTATCGGCAGCTTCTGGGGCAACGCGGCAACCTGGGCTATGTACGCCCGCGCGGCTGGCTACACCGTTAACCATACGCCGGCAGTCGGCGCGATCGCCCAGTGGAACGCATTCGCGGCTGACACGGGCTATGCCGGCCACGTTGGTATCGTCGAGAGTGTCAACGCCAACGGTACGATCACTATCTCAGAGATGAACAACGGTTCGTACGGCGGCTTCAACATCGTCAACTCCCGCACACTCAATCCGGAGTCAGTCTCCAACTTCATTCACTAGAACGAACATACACGTAGAGTCGCCCCTGTCTTTCAAGGGGCGATTTTGCTATACTAGGCAAAGAATGTTTATTGATACGGCAAAAGTCTTCATACAGGCGGGCAAAGGCGGCAACGGCGCGGTTAGTTTTCGTCACGAAATTTACGTCGATAAGGGCGGTCCGGACGGCGGCGACGGTGGCAAAGGCGGCGACGTGGTATTCGAGGCGACCGAAAACCTGAATACGCTGATTGACTTCCGGTACAAGCCGGAGCTGAAAGCTGAAAAAGGGCAGAACGGCGACAAACGCAATATGCGCGGTAAATCTGGCGAAGACCTGGTAGTAAAAGTGCCAATGGGAACAGTAGTGAAAAAAGACGGGGAAATTATTGCCGATCTTACGGAAAACGGCCAGCGGATCGTTATCGCGAGGGGTGGCGATGGCGGTTTTGGTAATGCGCACTTCAAATCGTCTGTCCGCCAAACGCCGCGTATGGCCGAACTGGGCGAAGCTGGCGAAGCCTTTGAAGCCGAGCTAGAGTTGAAGCTCCTGGCCGACGTGGGGTTGGTGGGCTTTCCAAATGCCGGCAA
>CBIMUR010000147.1:0-2155 GCA_966247155.1 uncultured bacterium | reverse complement strand
CTGGCCGCCACGTAAATGAAAAAGCCGGAGGTAAGCGCCAGCATCAGCGCCTCAAACCCTTCCAGATCATGCCCCAGCGCGTACGTCACGACGGCCGTTATTACCGTGGCAACGGCCGTGCCAAGATTGGCCAAAATGACCGTTTTGTCTTTCCATCCCTTTGAAAGCAGCAGCGCGAACGTGCCCAGCTCTTTCGGGATCTCGTGCGCCGCCACCGCCAGCGTGGTAATAATACCCGTGGCCGGGTTTACCGAAAACGCCGCGCCGATCGCCACGCCGTCGATAGCGTTGTGCATGAAATCGCCCAAAATCACCAGCCAGCGCTGGCGGCTGTCCTTGGCGTGCACGTCGTGCTCGTGATGGTGATGAAACCAGCTCGCCGAACGCTCCAGCAGGAAAAAGAAAATGAAGCCGACAAGACAGTACAGCAGCATCGTCCGCGGCTCGGCCAGTTCGAACGCCTCTGGCAAAAGGTCGAAAAACGCCGCCGCCAGCAGCGCGCCCGCGCCAAACGGCATGGTCAGCAGCAGCGCGGCCTGGCGGTGCTTCTTAAACCGCAGCAGCGCAACGCCGCCAGCCAGTGACACGAGGCTGCCAACGATAATAGCAATGATCATCAAGAGAATCGTCATTATTACAAGTATAGCATTTTGCGGTGGAAAGCGGCTGGATTACGCAAGCTTATGTTCAAGCTTAGTCAGCCGTTTCTCGTGGCGCTGGACGGTCGTTTCCACTTCTTCTAACGTAGCGCCGATAGCGTTTTGGATCTCGTCGAGCCGCACGTCCATGTCTTCAAAGCGCCGGTCTACAACTTCAAAACGCCTGTTCATCTCTGCTTCAAGGTTATTGATATCACCCTTCGTCGCCAAATCGGCCGTCGCCTGCGAAACGGTCGCAGTAACAAACTGCTTAAAATCGGCGAACAATTCTTCATTAGTCATACACTCATTATACCGCACCGCCTGGCAGCAAATGAGAATTTTTCCCAACCAAAAAGCGCCAGGCAAGGGTGGGCGTCGCCTGGCGCCATTTGGCCCTTTAACGCACCCCTGGGGGTAGAGCGTGACCCACCTCACACAATATGGAGGTCCGCCGGTTAAAGGGGTTAGTATACGCGCAATGTTTTTGTGTTGAAAAGTGGAGGGTAGATTACTTTAAAACGCATTGCGCGCAACCTAACATAAGTTAGAATAGGGGGTATAAGGTGCGTTTGGTTGAACTCGCAGAACAACCAATCGTCTTCGATATTAGCACGTATTTGACAGTATGTCAACACTTTTTAGCACAAAAATGATGAAAATCAAGAAAACCACCCCTGATAAGCATGAGTATTTACAGCCTCTAACGACCATTTCAAAGCCGCCAGAAAATATATTTTTTCTTGGCACGACCCCTGTTATACGCATGCCAAGTGTCGCTATCGTCGGCACCCGGAAACCCACCGCGTACGGCAAGGAAGTGGCTCGCATGTTCGCCTACGAACTCGCGAAAAAAGGCGTAGTTATCATCAGCGGACTGGCGCTTGGTATCGATTCCATCGCGCACCGCGCCGCGCTTGAAGCCGGCGGCACGACGCTGGCCGTGCTGGCAAACAGCGTCGACCACATCTACCCGCGCAACCATAAGGCACTAGCCGAGCAAATCGTGAACTCCGGCGGGGCAATCCTCAGCGAATACGAGCCGCCGTGCGAGGCAAGGAGCTACCAGTTCCTGGCGCGCAACCGTATCGTCAGCGGCCTGTCTGACGCCGTTATCATCGTCGAGGCGGCGCAGCGCAGCGGCACGCTTTCCACCGCCATGCACGCGCTTGAACAGGGGCGGGAAGTCTTCGTGGTGCCGGGTAATATTACCAGCCCGCTCTCGGCCGGGTGCAACGCGCTACTCAAACAAGGCGCCTCGCCAATCACCGAAGCCAAAGACGTGCTGGAGGTTATCGCGCCGCAATTGCTACGGCCGCAAGCCATCTTGCCGCTCGGCAGCACGCCGCTCGAGAGCAAAATCATCGGACTCCTCCAGGATGGCCTGCGCGACGGCGACCAACTGCAGCGCCAATCGGGCGTATCGGCCGCCGATTTTAACCAGGCGCTCACCATGCTGGAAATAAACGGCAGCGTCCGCGCGCTAGGCGGCAACCAGTGGACGCTGGGATAAATTA
>CBIMUR010000146.1:0-2167 GCA_966247155.1 uncultured bacterium | reverse complement strand
AAAAGTACGCGGTGGCGTTTCTTCGTTGGCATGTACGAGTAGTAACGTACCCGCAGCCGGCTGGCAGCTGTTTGTTTTGGGGCCTGGGCCATAGGCCTATTATACGCTTATTTTTTACGTTCGCGGTAGTCGCCGGTAGCGGTGTCGACGGAAATGATGTCACCGGTCTTAATGAACGCCGGCACCTTTACCGTAATGCCCGTTTCCAGCGTCGCGTCCTTCAGCACGCTACTGGTGGTATCACCTTTTACCACGTCCTCGGCGTACGTCACCTCCAGGTACACGTTTTTCGGCAGTTCCACGTTTATCACTTTGCCGTCGAAAAACTGCAGGTTCAGGTTGTCGCTTTCCTTCAGATAGCCAGCGGCCGTGTCCACGATATCGGCGCGCAGCTCGAACTGCTCGAACGTCTCCGGGTCCATAAAGAAGAAGTTCTCGCCGTCGTTATACAGGTACTGAACAGTTTTGTTGCTCACGTCGGCGCGTTCGATTTTATCCTGGCCTTTGAAGGTTTTAGGGATAACGCTACCGTCGATCAAGTTCTTCAGCTTGACGTTCACGATGCTGCCGCCGCGCCCCATCACCTTCTGCGCGTACTCAATCACGCGGTACGGCTTGCCGTCGATCTGACAGACGGTGCCTTTTTTCAAATCGGTTGGCTGATACATATTCTTCCTTTCGATGCTTCCAAGAACCTCCTTGCGAGTCCTGCCGCTCGGTCCGCCCCTGAAAATGAGGTTCAGTCTACTTTTAGTTTGACGTTACAAACGGAAGAAGTGCTAAGTGACGCGCACGCTTAATGGCAACGGCCAGCTGGCGCTGCTGCTTGGCGGAAAGGCCGGTCTTGCTGATAGGCTCGATCTGACCGTATACGTTGATGTAGCGCAGCAGCGTCTTGACGTCTTTGTAGTCAAAGTACGCTGGCGTGTCTTTTTTAAATCGCTTAGAAATCATTGGTTTGTCGTCGATGTCTTCGATCACGACGTCGTCCTGCTTTTTACTCACAGGTTTGTTGCTTTGGTAGTTCGATGAGCCACCCTGGCTGTCGCCACTATTCGGGCCGTCTAGGAAGGTCACGTCGGTCGCGACAACTTCTACCTTGCTGCGCTTTTTGCCGGTTTCCTTGTCGTCCCAGCTGTCCTGGCGAAGGCGTCCCTGCACGAGGCAGCGGCGGCCCTTTGAAAGGTACTGGCTTACCAGCTCACCCAGCTTTTCCCACGCGGTAATATCGAAAAAGTCAGCCGCGTCTTCCTGGCCGCCGCGGTCAACTGCCAAACTGAAGCTGGCGATAGTCTTGCCGGTGGTCGTCGTGCGGACTTCCGGGTCGCGTGTCAGGCGTCCCATCAGAATTACTTGGTTGATGCTCTTAGCCATGTTGTTTCCCCTTATTCCCCTCTACCTTTTATTCTTCGCTTGTTTCGTCGTTTTGCTTGCGGTTTTTGGCTTCTTCGAGCGCCTTGCGGCCTTTTTCGTCGACCGTTACCAGCAGGTAGCGCAGCACTTCGTCGGTGATGTTGAGCGTGTTGCTGATCTTCAGCGGCGCGTCAGCTGGGAGCTTGACGTCCATGTACACGTACACGGCGAAGTCTTCGCGGTTAATCTTGTAGGCAAGCTTTTTCTTGCCCCAGTTGTCTTCTTTGACGATTTCACCGCCGTGCTGTTTTACCAGCTCACGGACTTTCGTCAGCGGCGTTTCGATGTCGCTTTCGAGATCCGGGTGAATCAGAACGGTCAGTTCGTATTCTTTCATAGATTTCCTCCTCTGGAATCCGTTTGGATGCTTATATCTCGTATAAGCCGAGTTAATAACCCTTTGATTATAGCAGAAAGCTGTGGAAAAGCCAGTGCCGGGATTTACCTACATACTCCCTGCTCATGGTAAAATAGAAATCGTGCGTGTCGCAACCCAAGGAGAAACCGGTTCTTTTCATGAAATGGCGGTCAAACAATGGTTTGGCGATGATGCTGTTATTATTTCAAAAGATACCTTCCAGGAGGTTTTTGCGGCAATGGCCAGCGGCGAAGCTGAAGCCGGCGTGACCGCGATTGAAAATTCCGTCCATGGCTCGATCAACCTTATTTATGACCTTATCGAACAATACGGCTACCCTATCATCGGTGAAATCCCTTTAAAAGTCGAACAGCAGCTCATTACCCTGCCCGGCGT
>CBIMUR010000145.1:0-2188 GCA_966247155.1 uncultured bacterium | reverse complement strand
GGGCCTGCTTCATCAGTTTCTCAACGTCGTCGTGCGCCGCGCTGGCTTGCTTTTTGGCTTCTTCGGCCGCTTTGCTGCCGGCTTCGATCTCTTCGCGGCGGGAATCTACCGCTTTGAACAGCGGCGGGAAAACAAACTTGCCAACCAGCCACACCAGCACCACGAAACCAACGATCTGGAAAACCAGCATCTTCCAGTCGATGCCAAGAGCGGTGAAAATGTCGCTGTTACCAGCACCAGCTTCTGCGAATTGCGTTAGTATAGTCATCCGAAATTATCGTCCTTGTCCTAGAGGAATTTCGCGATGATAGCCACGACGATACCGATGATGGCCAGCGAGTCCGAGAACACGATGGCGGTAATCATAAGGGTACGGATGTCGCTCAGTTTTTCAGGGTTGCGGCCAAGCGCGTTCAAGGCGCCAGCACCGATAAAGCCGACGCCGAGCGCAGCACCGAGGGCAGGCAGGGCGTAAGTCAGTCCGAAAGCTAATTGATCCATTATTGTATCTCCTTTTTACTTGGTTAAATTATATCATTCTCTTGCTGGAACGGCGTGTTTAGCAGCATCAGCAGAGGAATGGTCGGATTGGGTGATGGCGTGCGCTTCGCCCCCGTGGGTTTCGAGCGCCAGCGACGTGAAAATAACGGTAAGGATAAAGAACACGTACGCCTGGATAAAGCCGATAAACAGCTCGAACGCCATAAATACCGGCAGCGCCACCACAGCAAAGTAGCTGGTCAGCACGCCGATAATCACCAGCAGGATTTCACCAGCAAAGCAGTTACCGAAAAGACGCAGGGAAAGGGCAGAGTAGCGCGAAACTTCGCCGATGAGCTCGAGGAAACCTTCAAACGCGCCGATGGGGTCTTTCAGCGGGTTGCGCAGGTAACGCCCCAGGTTGCCGATAGGCCCATGCTGGCGAATGGCGTACACCTGCACGATCACCAGCGCGATAATAGCAATGGCGAACGTGAAATTCATGTCGGCCGCGACGCTACGCAAAAGCGGCACGCCGTCATACTTAATAGAATCCAGCCCCGGCAGCACGCTCATCCAGTACGAAATAAGCACGTAAAAGAAAAGGGTCAGCGCCAACGGGGCGATCTTGCGCGCCAGCTTTTTATCGGGGATAACGCTTTCTACCTGCGAAAGCATGCCCTCAAACGCCCACTGCACCAGGCCGATGAAGCGGTTGTAGCGGCCGCGCTTTACCATCTGCGACACGTATACGAAAACGGCCAGGAAGATAACCAGGCTTACCGCGCCGGTAATAAACGCGTTCGTGACGTTGAAGCCGAAAACGCTAAAAACCGTCTCGGAGGCGAGGCTGATATGGATATCCATTGCGGCAAAATTATTTATCATAGTTTCTCACTTCTTTAATTTGGCGGCGGACCAGAACGAACGCGCCGAGCGCTCCAAGCACGATTCCGGCAGCCATGATCCACGGCGTGGTATGCAGCCATTTGTCGGCCAGCAGGCCAAGGATCGTCAGCCCGATTGTCGGGACAAACATCCGCCACGTCGTGTCCCCGATAGTACCGAGCAATAAAATGACCGTCGACGTATCCGGCGGTGTCGGTTCTTTGTCATCATCGTTTGGTGACACACCCATGTACCTTTATACTATACCAGTAGAGAAAACGTTTGCCAATATGCCACGGAAAAATAATACGCCACCCCGCCAGCCACTACGCCCAGCGCCAGATTGCAGCCACAAACGCCGTTTCCCGCGCGAAAAAGAGGCGCTTGCGGCGGCCGACTACCAGATGCTCATAAAGCCGACGCTAGAACTGTCGGTCTACCAATGCGAGCTTTGCCGCGGCTGGCACCTCACTCGCCAGGCTAGAAAATAGCCAGCGGCAGGACATTGGTGTACTGGTTGGCTTTTGGCGTGGAGTTATTATTGGTCGTGCCGTCGCCCAGCTGGCCGTAGTTGTTATTTCCCACCGTATATACTTTTTTGCCCGTCGTAAGAATGACCGTCGTCCCAAAGCCAGATTGCACCTGCGACGCCTTGATCCCCACGCCGTCAATCGTTTTCATGGCCACGGGCGTCGAGCGGTCGGTCGTCGTGCCATCGCCCAGCTGGCCCGAGTCGTTGTCGCCGGCACCATACACTTTGCCGTTGCTCCCAATCACCAGCGTGTCACTTGCCGTATCAACGCCAGTCCTGAAGAACGCG
>CBIMUR010000144.1:0-2194 GCA_966247155.1 uncultured bacterium | reverse complement strand
CGGTGGTAACGTTGCGGATCGTCAGGCTTTTATACAGCGGCGTGCCAACCGAGCGTAGCAAGCTGCTGCGTGACTGGGTTTTGCGCTCTATGTTGGAAAGCACCGCGCCTGGCACGTACAGCAGCGTTTCGAACTCGGGCCGGTAGCCGAGCTTTTCCAAAATTTCAGGCGAGTCAGCATCGGGAAAAAGAAACGCCACGTCCGATTTGCGCTCGATGTAATCATTCTGCCACTCCGCCGGAATGGCCGCGACGATCCGCTGCAAGTCTTCGCCGCTTACTATTAGCGTGGGGATATCAAAATCAAACGCCTCTTCAAGCAGCTCCCGTATTTTCGCCGCGTCGGGTTTCGCCTTGGACTCGAAAATCGCGTTGCCTGAATTAATATAGGTACGCACATTTTCCAGCCCCATGCTTTCAAGCACCCGGCGGAACTCGGCCATGGGCACCCGGCGGTTAGCACCCGCGTTGACGCCGCGCAGTAAGCAAATATATTTCATACTTCTCCTTGTTTTCTATTTATCTACCTAGTATATACTTGGTGCATGAACGAAAAGAAAACCACCGAAGAATTTACTGTAAACGGCGAGGAGCTGCTTGCTAAAGTAAAGTCGCTTATTAACGAAGGCAATATCCGTCGCATCGTCATAAAAGACATGGACGGCAAAACGTTGGTCGAATTTCCGGTAACCATCGGCGTGATCGGCGCCGTTTTCGCGCCGGTGCTGGCCGCCGTGGGCGCTATTGCCGCGCTGGTGACGAAGTGTACTATTGTGGTTGAGCGGCGGGAAGACTAGTCTTTTTCTCGCAAATCGACAGGAACTTCTTGGTCATTTCATCTATTATTTCTGTAACTCGGTAAGAGACCCTGTTTGCTATTATCTTCCTTATCCGTTCCTACTATCAGTTTTAATGTCTTTTTTCATTCCTTGGCTTGCCCTTTATTTCGGCGCGAAGCTCAAGAGACTCTCCCATAATCATGTATGTCATAACCCCCAGCGGTCCAAAGAAAAAACCAGCAACAAAGGCAAACATCGGTGACCTGTCGTTATGCCGAGCGATCAACGCGGCAACCACTCCGCATATAATAGCAACGACCACATAGATCGTCATAATAGTATCAAAGCTAAGACCCGTTTCGGTCGAATTATTGACAGTTGCTAAACTATTATCGTACATGATGACCCTCCAATGTGTTTATTTATCTTAAGCTTAACGAACTATTAAATATAGCGCAAGATATTTGGGAGACCATGCACTGTATAGCAGGCAACCTCTGCGCTGGCGACTGCGGACATAAAGCTGGCAGCACATTGTCCACGCACTGGCAGCGCCGCCTATCTTAATAAAAAGGTAGGCACTTTTCTATACTTACAGAGACGTTGATGCACGCAAAGTGCTTGCATATTAATACGCGCTAATTTACAATAAAGTTACAAGCATACGCTTGCCAGCGCTACGACAGTCGTCGTGTGCTTGTACTTTCATCCTTCGGCAAAAGACAAAACACCAGCCTTACGGCTGGTATTTTTGTACAATACAACCCCAATCGAAAAGGAGGCTCCCATGAAGAGTGGGTACGCCTCCTTGGTGAGGTTGTGCGCCAGCGGTTAAAGCTAAGGTAACTTCCATCCTTCGGCAAAAGAATGTTGCTGACGGAGTTTCTCTTCACTTCCTCCGCCGAAGCTATGCATCGCTTCGATTACTATCATTATAACGTTCTCGCTTACAAGCATCAAGCTTTTCCACCATGTGTTGTAAATTAAACTCTAATTTCATAACTTGACAGTAAATAAAAGTACCTCCTCAACACCTTAAGCTATGTCATCTACAACGAGGAAATTAAGCGTATAATCAGATGTAGAATGAAACCATAGACTCGTTATGGTCTCAAGTTCAGCTCTACTTGTTATAAGGGCAAGCCTCCAACTTAAGCGCTATATGCTGGCCGTCGCGCCGATCTTTGCCTTCTCCCAGCAGGTCTCGGTATGATATAAAAGCTCCGGTTTTTGCTTGCAGTTCAGGCAAATCAACACCAAATCATTGCAGTTAGCAAAGGCACAGTTTTCGTAGTTGTTGGTAGGGCCGGCGCAGTGTACGCACTTGCCCACCACCGCCGGTTTGTCGCTAAAATCTACCTTCATGCGGTCGTCAAACACATACAGGCTGCCCTCCCATAGGCCGTCGTCGCCGTA
>CBIMUR010000143.1:0-2211 GCA_966247155.1 uncultured bacterium | reverse complement strand
CAGCGTTGGGCATGTCGGTTGGGTAGAGGCGGTCAACGGCAATACGATAACCGTGGCTCAATATAACTACTACTCGAGCGCCGGTTGGGGCAAATATAGCCTTATGACATTCCAGCACTACGGTGGCATGGAGTACATCTACTAAGTTTGATGAAAAACGTACCCTAGCACCCTTGCCAGGCGCTATATTGGCAGTGAACGCCTGCGTAGAGCACTTCGTCGTCTCAAAAATACCCGCAAGCAGCGTTTCACTTGGCTTCTGGTGGTATAATCATAAGTAGTTAGTATAAATCGAATAGGGGAATTCAGTGTCATCCAGTCAGCATTCTATGGCGGCGCCTCAGGGGCGAGGCCGTGGCGGAATATCAAAGAACGTGTATTTTATTACCATTGCCATTACGGCGGTCATCAGCTTTGTGGCTGGGACGCGCGGCAACGAGGTGGTGGGGGCTATCGCGCCGGTGTTTGGCGTGAAGGTGGCTACTGATACGCTCGACCTTGGCGCGGTGCAAAAAACCTACCAGGCGCTCGAGGCAAACTTTGACGGCGACCTCGACAAGCAAAAGCTGATCGACGGCGCTAGCCGCGGCCTGACGGCGGCAGCGGGCGACAAATTTACGGTATACATGGATGCTGAAGAGGCGAACGAGTTCGACAAAGACCTTTCCGGCGATATCGGCGGCGGCGTGGGCGCCGAGATAGGCGTGCGCGATGACCAGCCGACGATACTGCGCGTATTGCCGGACAATCCGGCGGAAAAAGCCGGCCTGAAAGCCGGCGACGTGATCGCGGCGATCAACGACAAATCGGCTAAAGACTGGACGGCCGACAAAGCGGCGGGCGCTATTCGCGGCGAGGTAGGCACGACGGTAAAGCTGACGGTGGTGCGCGACGGCGACCTGAAGGAATTTACCATTACCCGCGCGGTGGTGAACAACCCTAGCGTGCAAAGCAGCGCCAAGGACGGCATCGGCACGATCACCATTACCCGGTTTGACGACCAAACGGGCGACCTGGCACGCCGGGCGGCCGAGAGCCTGAAGCAGCAAAAAGTGAAGAGCATTATCCTCGACCTGCGCGACAACGGCGGCGGCTACCTTACGGCGGCGCAAGACGTGGCAGGGCTGTGGCTGGACGACAAAGTGGTGGTTTCAGAGCGGACGAGCGGCAAGGTGACCGACGAGCTGAAGTCTGGCGGCGAGCCGGTGCTTGCTGGCATCCCCACGGTGGTGCTGGTAAATGCCAACACGGCCAGCGCTAGCGAGATAGTGGCCGGCGCGCTAAAGGACTACAAGGCGGCGACGCTGATCGGCGAGAAGACGTTCGGCAAGGGAACGGTACAAAAAATACTGGAAATGGGCGGCGGCGCCAAGCTTAAGGTGACCGTGGCGCGCTGGTACACGCCGCACGGCAAGAATATCGACAAAGAGGGGATTGCGCCAGATGAAACCGTAAAAATGACAGCCGAAGACGTCAATGCCGGCCGTGACCCGCAGATGGCGGCGGCCAGGAAGTATCTTGGCCGGTAGAGACGCTTGTGCTTTTTAGGAATATTGGGTAATATAAGGGGTAATATGCACGTAAAGAAAAAGATTTTGCTGGTTGAAGACGACACTGCACTTGCGGCTGTGTATAAATCGCGCTTGGAGCTTGAGGGTTTTGAGATCCGCGAGGTGAACAACGGGGAAGACGCGCTTTCGGCCGCGGTAGAGTTCAAGCCCGACCTTGTGCTGCTGGATGCCATGATGCCGAAAATCAGCGGCTTTGACGTGCTGGATATCTTACGTAATACGCCGGATACGGCCAATATTCGCGTCATTATGCTGACGGCGCTGAGCCAGCCGAAGGACAAAGAGCGTGCCGAATCGCTGGGCGTGGATGATTACCTGGTGAAATCGCAGGTGGTGATTGGCGACGTGGTAGAGCGCGTGCGGCATCATCTTGGGATGAGCTCTTAAATTTTACTTCTATGCCTGCCAAATAAAAAATAACCTCGCGGAGAGGTTATTTTTTAAGGGGAAGAGCCGCTATTTGCCAGCTGTGACAGGCTGCTTTGCGTCGTCGGCTGCGACAACGCTAACCTGCGTGCGTGGCACGGTCTTGCCGGTAAAGTGGCCTTTTTTCACCTTGGTGAAGGCAACGACGCCATCCTGGGCAGCGTGGATAGTGAAGTTTTTGCTGGTGAAGGTGCCTGGGCCGGCGATCTTGGTG
>CBIMUR010000142.1:0-2218 GCA_966247155.1 uncultured bacterium | reverse complement strand
GGCTTTACTATCGTCGAACTCATCATCGTGATTACCGTGATCAGCATTCTGGCCACCATTATCACTGTCAGTTACAACGGCGTTCAGCAAAAAGCCCACGACGCTGCCGTTCAGTCCGACCTGGACAGCATCGCCGGCCTGTTAGAGGCGCACCGGGTCAACGTGTCTTCCTCGCAGCAATTCCCAGGTACGACGGCCGAGCTGGGTGCGCTGGACATCCGCGTGTCAAAAAAATCGTACGACGTGTCCGTCGCGAACAACCTCGTGTACTGCGTCAAGACTACGGGCTACCAGTCGTTCGCGCTGGCGGGCCTCAGCAGATCGGGCGCGGTATTCTTAATAACCCAAAACGGATTTGCCGCCACGCCGCTTACCAAAGGCAACTTCGCCAATGCCACGGCGCTCTGTACCAGCTTGGGGCTCTCGCTTGTCTCCAGCGGCATGAACCCGGCCGGCACGTGGCAGGCCTGGGCGCGCGGCGGCTAGAGTTGTTGACATATTCACACCTGGCTGGTATATATGGGGGTAGTATACTACCAAAATAGACAAAGGAAATTGCGAGTTACCATGTCTGAACTACCAGAAAAACAAGTCAAGCGGCTCCGGTCGCTTATCCAGGAGGCTGAGACCAACCTGGCGGCCGCGAAAGAACTTCTTATCAGCATTATCGGGGAAGACGGCAGCGTCGTTACCCCGCGCAGCAGCCAGGAAGACGTTGGCGGCAAGATCGTCGAAGGCGTATTTGACGGCCAGGTCATGATCGGCCCGGACGGCAAGAGCTACCCGGTACCGGCCAACTACGCCAGCAAATCAAAGCTGGTCGAGGGCGATATCCTCAAGCTGACCATCGCTGATGACGGCGGCTTTATCTACAAGCAGATCGGCCCGATAGAGCGCAAGCAGATTATCGGCACGCTCGTCCAGCACGACGGCGCCTACTACGTGGAAGCCAACGGCCGCGAATACCGCATTTTGCTGGCTAGCGTCACGTACTTCCGCATCAATGAAGGCGACCAAGTCACCATTATCATCCCCGAAGACAACCCCGACGCCACCTGGGCGGCCGTCGAAGCGGCGCTATAGGGGAGGGTCATGGTGCCAGAAGCCGGCGACTATTTACTGACGGCCGCCGGTTTTTCCTTGGAAGAAAAACCGTTTATCTCCCTCCAGAAGGAGGGTGAGTTTTACGATTTGCTGCCGCTTGGAAAAACGCTGACGCTCGAGTTCGACACTGCGCAGCGCTACTGCACCGGCTGGCGCGACATTACCGCCGGCACGCGCCATGCCTGCCCGGATAAAAACGTCGTCGCCGAAAAATACGAGCAGTGCCCGGCGTGCCAAAAACGCACCGGCTTCAACCCGGCGTTTTATCACGCGACCAGCGTCTCCACGCAGCAGGAGGCGCGCAACCAAGAGCCGCATTTCCTTTATTTGGCACACTTTGGCCCCGGCACCGTAAAAGTTGGCATCTCGCACGCGGCGCGTGGGCGCTCGCGCCTGCTGGAACAAGGCGCCAGGAGCGCGCTTGTCCTCGACACGTTCCCAACGGCGCACGTCGCCCGCAGCTACGAAGCGAAGATAGCCGCCCTGCCGGGCATCGTAGAGACAGTCCAGCTGCGAAAGAAAATCGCGGAACTCTCCCGCCATTACGATGAGAAAGCGGCCGCCGAAGAACTGAAAGCGACGCGCACAGCCGCCGAACAGGTGCTCGGCGTCAGTTTTGCCAAAAACGACGTGCTGTTCCTCGACCCAGTGTTTTTTCCAGATGGAACGCCAAAGCTTGGCAATGCCCACGATTGCAGCGACCAAAATCGCGTAAGCGGCCTTGTCACCGGCATGCTTGGCACACTACTGTTTTGCCGGCACGCGGACAGCGACGTTTTCCTGCCGCTGAAAAAATACGCCGGCTACAACGTACGGCTCAGCGACGAGCAAACCCCGCTGACGCTGCCCGCCCAGCAAACGTCGCTTTTCTAAAAACGACAACACCGTTTAGACGAAAAACGTCGTACAATAGTAACAGAAAAGCGAGGGGAAAGAATGTCTAAAGCGCTGTACCGAAAGTACAGAAGCAAATCGTTAGGTGAAATCGTGGGACAGCAGCATGTCACCGATATTCTTGCGCGGTCGCTGGCAGCCGGGCGGATAGCGCATGCGTATCTTCTTACCGGTCCGAAGGGCGTAGGGAAAACTTCAATTGCCCGCATCTTGGCGCACG
>CBIMUR010000141.1:0-2309 GCA_966247155.1 uncultured bacterium | reverse complement strand
CTCCGTGCGACGGGCTTGCTCCAGGTGGGCTTCCGCCCACTCGGCCGCCCGCTGTTCGCGGGTGTTGGGCCGCGGACGCCGACGCGTCCGCATGTCCAACTCATTCTGCATTTCGTGCTCGTCCATCTGATTTCCCCCCAAGGGGTTGTGGGTCGCTTCTTGTGCGAGCCCCCCAAATTGCCCCTATTTGTTTATAGTAACAAAAACCCAGCCTCGCATAAGTGCTATAAAATTACGCTTTCTCTTGTCAAATTGCGTAGGAGGCAAAAATCACCTCGACTACGTTTCTATATTATCACAAAAGCATAAATTTGTCAATAAAACACACGCATTTACAGCGTGCGCCGGCCTTCCAATGCGTGCGTCAGAGTGATCTGGTCGGCGTATTCCAAATCTACTCCCACTGGGATGCCGCGCGCCAGGCGGCTGATTTTTACGTCGCTGCCCGTTTCCTGGATGTGGCGCTGCAAAAACAGCGCGGTCGACTCGCCCTCCACGCTGGCGTTGGTGGCGATGATCACTTCTTCTACCTCGTCGTCTTGCAGCCGTTTCAAAAGCTCGGGAATGTGCAGCTGCTCGGGGCCGATGCCATCGATCGGGGAGATGGCGCCGCCTAGTACGTGGTAGGTGCCGTGGAACTGCCCGGTGCGCTCCAGTGCCACGATATCCAGTGGCTCCTCTACCACGGCGACCAGCTTTTTATTGCGGCCGGGGTCGCTGTAAAGCGGCGAAATATCCTGCCCGGCGTCGATGAGGGCGAAGGTAACGGGGCACGTTTTTACGCCGCTGTGCAGCTCGGCGATGGCGCTGGCCAGCTTATCTGTGACATGGGTGTCGGCACGCAGCAAATAATACGCGTAGCGCTCGGCCGTGCGGGCACCGACGCCCGGCAGCCGGCCAAGTTCATCAATCGCGCGAGTAAGCGCTGAAGGTAATAACTGCGCCAAAGCGAATTCCTTTACAGCCCGAGGTTGCCCAGGCCGCCCATCAAGGGCTTCATTTTTTCAGCGGCAACTTCCTGAGCCTTGGCCATGCCGTCGCGCATGGCAGACTCGATCCAGCCTTCCAGCTCCTCGATGTCTTCCAGGTCGACGTATTCCGGGTTAATCTTGACGTTCTCGATTTTCAGCTCGCCGTTGATGGTAATCTCTACCGCCGGGTCGTCATCTTCTCCGCCGGCCACCACCACGACTTTTTGCTTTTTCAGGTCTTTTTGCGCTTTGCGCAGTTCGTTCAACATTTTCATTTGGTCAAATGCCATTTTCAGTCCTCCATCGGTATTACTTACTATAGTATACGTTATTCCTGGCTGGTTTTATAGACGTAAAAGCGGTCGGCACTGCGCGAGGTGTCGTCGGTAATAATGCGCCAAGGCTCTTCTGGCACCGAGGTATGGGCGGCGTGGCTGACGATGACGGTAGAGGCGTTCGATTTTGCCTGGGTAAAATCGGCGCTCATAACAACATCGTCGTTGTGCTGCGCGATGACCGAGTAGAACGGCGCTTCATCCTTGCCGACGATAAAGGCCGTTTTGCCGCGCGAGCCGTCGCTCAGCTGGGCGTTTGCCAAACGCAGGTCTTTCGAGAACGAATTGGCCGTTTGCGGACCGTAGAGGTAGCCGTACGCGTAGCGGTCGAGGCCCGAGAAGACCATGCCGCCTATCAGCACCACTAGCGGTATGAGGCCGGCAAAACGGGCGTACGGGTTGCGCGGGAACAGCCGGTACCACATTGCAAGCAGCACGGTAATCCCCATAGCCATCAGCAGGACGACCGGAACGAACGTGACGCTGACGAAATTCGGGTTAAGTAGGAGCACCGGCGAAAGCAGCACGACCCATGCGGCAATGATGTAACTGCGGGCGGTGTATTTGGTGGTGAACATGCGGTAAACGCCCAGCAAAATGAGGATCATCGAGCCAAGGCCGTAAATCGGCGTCATGATGATGCCACTGTTTGGCGAGACGAAGTCGAAATACTGGCGCAAAATTTGGAGGACATTTGCCTGGAAATCGGGCATGGTGCTGGGAATGCCCAAGAGTTTGAGGCCGATTGAGGGGTTGAGCGCGACGACGTACGCGAGCGGCGCGAGAAGGAGCAGCGCGAGGAACGCTCCTGACGCGATTTTCAGCTTTGAGAGCTGTCGAATAATGTAGCGGAGGTGCGGATGAAGCACGGCCGCGCTTGCCAGGGCAACGAGAATGTACATGCTAAGCGGCGTGTACAGGCTGAGTGCCGCCATGCAAAAAAGCAAAATTTTCCAAAGCAGCGACCAGCGCGACCGCCGCGAAATCTTCAGCGCGGCAACCA
>CBIMUR010000140.1:0-2318 GCA_966247155.1 uncultured bacterium | reverse complement strand
CGACATGGAATTGCCCCAGATTATTGATAAGGTTGCGGATAAGTTGGGATCGTCGTCGCATGTCCACGCCATGTGGCTCGAAGGCTCGTATGCAACCGGCAAGTTTAATGACAACTCCGACATAGATGTTTGGCTAGATGTTGACGACGGGACGTTTGACGAATGCGTCGCGGTGTTCCGGCGGGCGCTTTCTGAAATCGTAGAGATAGACCATGAAACGACCAGGGGTATTTATTCGGAAGCGCCAAAACTCATGAAGCAGACATTTTTCCTAAAAGACTTTCCGCCTGGGCAAGAGATAGAGCTCGATTTGCAGGAGCATAGCCGGAAGTTTGTATTTTCAAAGGCTGAGCATGTCATCGAGGTGCTATTCGACAAAGATAATACTATAAAGTGGCGTGCGGACGAGAGAGCGGCAAAATAAAATACACCTCGCCATGAAGTGTATTTTACATAATTTCCTGGTGGGCGCGGAGGGACTCGAACCCCCGACCTCCTCAACGTCAATGAGGCGCTACTAGCCAACTGAGCTACGCGCCCAAAATCTCCTCAGAAACTTTGGTACAAAACTGATTATACAACGAAATGAGTTTTCTTTGAATAGCAATCTTGTTGCAGGTGATAACGCAGACGCCCTTGTAGTGGTCATAGGTTGGTTTTCCTAGTGTTCTCTTGTCGTAGGTGATATATCTGAATTGAGAGAGGGGTAGTGAAAGCTGCTTGGCCCAGTATTGCTTCATGGCTTCGCCGTTTTGGTCTGCTCTGAGGTGGAGGTCACACCTTATGTCGGAAGCTTGCAGGCTGTAGTTTTTATATAGAACAGCAAGAACGAAGCGTAGTACGAGTGGATTGGAATTACCTATTGATGTCGCATTCCTTTTGGCACCTTCACCAAAATAAAGCATTGCAAGGGTAATATCGAGTATCTCTGGAGTAAGTTCTAGGCGTGATACTGTTGCCGAGGCGCTTTCTTCTGCCGCTTTGATGCGTGCAGCTTTCATGGCAGCATGGGTGAGGACGGCTTTTTCTCTGGCTTTTTTCCATCCGTCTTGCCTGTTTTTCATTAGTCTTGTCCGCTGCTTTTCGGAAAGATTGATATCTTTAAACCATCCCGAGAGGGTAGAGCGGGGGATGCCGTACTTTTGCTCGATAGTGGTCATAGACATGCCGTTTCTGCGCAGCTCTCGCACTTCTTCATAGTATTCGAACCACTTCGATTTCATAGTATAATTATATCGTACTTACAAATTTTTTGTACAATCTCGTATAATAGTCAACGAACGCTGACGCGGCCCAACCATCCGCTGAGTTCCGTGGGTGTAGCGCGTACGATAACGCGGCTTCATAAGCGCCTGGCGAGAGCCAGGAAGTCCGGTGGAACCGCCCAAAACCGCAAATTTGGGTCCGAGACATGCGATATATGGATTTAATACTATTAAACCCAGTCATCGCATGTTTTTTAATTAACTAAAAAGGAGACATTATGAACGACGAACAACTACACGCGATGCGGCACAGCCTCGCGCACATTACCGCGGCAGCCGTAAAGCGCCTGTGGCCGGAGGCAAAATTTGGCGTAGGGCCGGTGGTAGAAAACGGCTTTTACTACGACATCGACCTCGGCGAGCAGAAAATTTCCGAGGCGAATTTCGGCAAGATTGAAAAAACGATGCGCCGGATCATTACGGAAAGCCAGGAATTTGAGCGCTTTACCATGCCGGTCGACCAAGCTATTGCCTGGGCAAAAGAAAACGGCCAGCCATATAAAGAGGAGCTGCTCAACGACCTTAAACGCTCCGGTACCACCGTGGCAAAAGATCTCGATGCCAAAGAGCTGGGCACGATTGCCGAAGGCGACGCGGCTGTAGAGGAAGTGTCATTTTACAAAAATGGCGATTTCGTTGATCTCTGCCGTGGTCCGCACGTCGCTAATACCAAAGAGGTAGGCGCGTTTAAGCTATTGCGCGTGGCCGGCGCTTACTGGCGCGGTAACGAGACAAACCCGCAGATGCAGCGCCTCTACGGCGTGGCGTTTGCCACCCAGGAAGAGCTAGACGAATACCTGGAGCGGCTGGAGCAGGCCAAGCAGCGCGACCACCGTAGGCTTGGCAAAGAGCTGGACCTTTATACTATGTCGCCACTGGTAGGTGCCGGCTTGCCGCTGTTTACGCCGCGCGGTACCATTTTGCGCGACATTATGGCGCAGTATTCCAACCAACTACGCCAGGCGCGCGGCTTTACCAAAGTGTGGACGCCGCACATCACCAAGCAGGACCTCTACGAAACCTCTGGACACTGGGCGAAATTTGGCGATGAGC
>CBIMUR010000139.1:0-2319 GCA_966247155.1 uncultured bacterium | reverse complement strand
CACGTTGCCCTCGTGCAGCGCCATGCCACCAATCAGCTGCACGTCAAAGTGGCGCATGTCCAACACGCGGGTGCTGGCTTCGCGTACCAAAGCAAAGGCATCCGGCAAAATGTCATCGAGCGTGGTTTTTTTATCCGCCAGGCGCTGCTTCAGCTCAGCCGTCTGCTTGGGCAGTTCGGCTTTCTTCATTGCCTTGTACTTGTCGGCCAGGTCGTTAATGACCTTGACCTTCTTTTCAAGCCCCTTCAAAATCCGCTTTTGCGGATCGCCAAACACTTTCGTTAACGCTGATTGTCGGCTGACCATAACTCTCTCATCCCTCGCTTGTCTGAAACTTCTGTAAAATACTATTTCACATTATACGCCGTTTCCCTTAAGGGGACAATGCGTAATGTGCCACCCCCTTGACCCCTCTTTGCTATACTAATTGCATGATTACTCCTATCAACAAAGCCCCGCGTGAGTTTATGAAGCGATACGCCGCCATTCTTCGTGGTGACGAACGGTTGGACACGGTTAAGGAGATCGCTGACTTTTGGCGGTTTGCCGTCGAGCAAGGCAAGCCCCACCCTGAGATGCGTGAATATATTGCGAACTGCGTAATCTTGGCGACAAACCGCCCCGGTCTTGATTCGCCGGTACCTGTTGGAGAGCCGCTATATGAAGCATATAGTTACTGGGATTATTGTATGCGCCTAAGTAGCTGGGCGCCGGAGCCGGGTGATACTAAAGATGGTAGGACTCTCGAGGAGTTCTATGATTTCGCATGGGCGGGCCTTGAACTTTGGGTGAAAGAGCTTAACGAAAAGGTCAAATAAAACAACCCTGCTATAAATCGTGTATGGAGCACACGATTTATAGCAGGGCGATGCGGGTTGCCCGCTAGATCACCTGCTCCCGGTAGTGCTTCGGGCCGGGCTTCAGCCACGACCGCGGCACCTCCGGGTGCTTGAGGTCGATGACCACGTGACCGTGCTCCTCATTCTCCAGCGGGTTGGGCGTACCGCCGCCGTAGTAGATGTCCAGCCGGTCCGGGTCACCTCCTTCGAAGAACTTGCCGATGGCCGGCTGGCCGTCGAACGTCCCGGCGTAGACCTTCGGCCGCCTGATGTTGTGACCCTGCCGGCGCTGGCGCTGCGTCCGCGCGTCGAGGTAGCCCTGCAGCTCCTCGACGAAGCTCCGCAGCCCGGCGACGTTGACGCCGCCGTTGCGCTCGAGCTCGGCCAGCTCCGCGATCCGGCGCCGGCGCGCAGTCGCGGCCTCGCGCTCAGCGGCAGCCGCCATCATAGCTGCACGGTTGTGACGGTACGACGTCGAAGCGCCGTACTTCGCGCTGCCGTTCATCTGGTCGACGGCGGCCTGCTTGAGGATATCCCAGAGTCCCATCGTTCCTCCCGAAACGGTATGGGTAGTTTGCCCGCGACGGAATTGTCGCGAGTGCTCGTATCACACGGACAGCTGGCTGCTATCGACGCGTAACACGAAAAGGCGGCTCGCTTTTCAGCGCGCCGTCCCTCTATGGAAAACTATATCTTATATCTTATATCTTACCTGTTGTCAATGTGATGGGCGCCTACTGCCCTTCCCGCGCGTAGCTCCGCTTGAACCGCGCCAGCATGCCGCGCCGGCCCACATGCGGCATGGTCGTCTGCTTGTACTTGCGCAGCTGGTTTACCAATTTTGCCTCTACTATGTCGACTGCGGCCAGCATGTTCACCGTGGAATCTTTGGCCGTCAGCACTTTGTCGGGCACGCGCAGAATCACCTCGGCCTCGTATTTGTTGCCGTTTTCGCGGTTGACCTGCTTTAGTTTTACTTCGGCCGCGGCGCTTTTTCGGGCATGGCGCGGCAAGTACCTGTCCAGCCGGGAGATTTTTCTGATGACGTATTTTTTCGTCGTGTCATCTATGTCATATTTTACGCCGGTGATCTCGATCATGTTAATCATCTGCGCCCTCCTTTGTAAGAATTGGTCGTACTTTTATTATACCATCTTAAAGCGTTTCGCGACCGCCAAGGTACGGGCGCAGTACTTCCGGCACGTCCAGTGTGCCGTCTTCGCGCTGGAAATGCTCTATCACGGCGACGAGCGAGCGCGCCAGGCTGACGGCCGTGCCGTTGAGCGTATGAATCATCTCTACCGTGCCGTCTTTTCGGCGAACGCGGATGTTAAGGTTGCGCGCCTGGAAATCGGTGCAGTTGGAGCAGCTGGTCAGCTCGCGGTAGTTGCCATCAGCCTTCGACCAGTACTCGATATCGTATTTTTTCGAAGCCGGCGCGCCCAGGTCGCCGCTGGCGATGTTTATCACGTGGTACGGA
>CBIMUR010000138.1:0-2328 GCA_966247155.1 uncultured bacterium | reverse complement strand
CGTATTGCACTTGGTTACCGCAGAATGGACATTGAAATTCGACTGGATCAACGAGTTGAATCTTACGAGTCACGGCAACTCTTCCCAGTCGGAATAGCGCCACATCGGCGCGCTAGCCATGCTCGGTTCGCCTTTACACAAGTGATCTTCTAACAAGTCACACGGCTTGCCGTTGACTTTACCCGGACAATGATGTCGCCAGCTTTCTTTGCTAAACACACCAGTTTGACCGCAATGCACGCACGGCGCGTCCACTAATGACTTTTCGTCATAACCGAACCACGGACCATTGGGTCCGCAACAATAGCCGAACATACGCAATTCAGCGCCGTTTTCCAGGCAGCGCAGCGTACGCCAACGCACGCGCTTACCGCGGTACTGCATGTTAGCGTAAACATTGTCGTAATCGACTTCACCAGCGCCCATGATTCACGCCTTTCCAACGGCCATCGGCCATTGACGCTGCGTCGATTCTTCGAACTTCTCTTCGAAACGGTTATACTCCGCTTCGATGCGTTGACAGTCGAGATTAATCTCGTTGTCGACCTGGAACCAATCGAAAAACCCTTGCATATTCGCCATGGCAATAGCGATATCTTCCGGCACTTCGTGTTCCAGCGCGTCCTTCATGGCATCGAGAATCGTTTTAAATTCTTGGACGCCTTTCCACTGATCAAACCGCTTCGTTGTCATTGCTAGCCACCGCCGCCTTAGTGTTGACACTAACCCTCAATCGCCAAGAAACCACGTTTTGACGCGCTCAAACCACGAGGGTTTAGTTGTTTGAATCTGCTTGATAGCAACGCTAGCGCCTGCGCGCGTTGCGGCGTTCGTACGAACCGCTTTAACGATAGCTGGCGCCGTGCTGGTATTACTTACGCCACGAGTGACGTAATAACCCAATTGTTGGGCTGGCGGCGCGGTACGCGGCGCGGCCATCTTCGTTTGAACCATGCCGGCATGCGCCGCTACGGCAATATCAAACCCAGCGCGTTGTTGCGGATTCATTCGCGCGCGAATTGCCGCAACATGAAACGGCTGCGGTTTCCTTGTCCCCATGACGGCTACGCCAACTTCATAACCCGCGCGTCCGGCAGGGGTTTTGATGATGGAAGCGGCAGAAGATAACACGGGTGAGGCTTTGATGATGTTTGCGCCGCCCGACTTGAGCGCGTTCAAGGCTTTGGGATCGACGTGTTGCGCAGCAATCTTTTGCAGTTTTTGCGCTTCGGTTAATGCAGTACCGATCTTGAGGGCATTACGCGCATCAGCCGGTAAGAGCTGGACGGCGTTATCCGCTTGCGCAAGTAAGGCCTTGTCGACCCGTTGGCCCCGGGCGAGCCGTTGTGTAACATCCAAGGCCATGCCAAGCCCTTTTTTGGCCTGCGCGTCCAGCGGCAATGTGCTGAGTACGATCTGATTAAACGGCTTGCCTTCGACGACCGCTCGAGAAGTATCGAATACTGCTTTGGCCAACGGCCCGCCAGGTAACGCGGACTTTGCGGCTTCAACCATAGCCTGAGATATTGGCTGGCCGCTGGCCAATGCCAAACCTGCACCCAATCCGGCGTTAATGCCAGGACCGACCGCCGGAACGAAACTAATGACCGTTTGGGCATACGGCGCAACATCCCGGACCGCTTGTACTCGATCGCGCAAAGCATTGAGAGCGACCTTATCAATTCTTTCGCCACTGGCTATCTGCCCTGCAACTTGAAAGGGCGCGTTCAATGTCAAGTTGAATACGCCTTTGAGACCGCCGCCAACAACGGGCACCTTGCCCAATTTCTTACTGACAGAGCGTCCAGCCTTGGCGGCTAGCTTGACCGGCTTGGTTACGACCTTACCGACTCTTTTGACGCCCTTACCCGCGGATCGTACCGCTTTCTTTAACCATCCAAACGCCATACCTCTTTCTTGCTTAGCCGGCCAATGTCCAATTCAGTCGTCACTAAAGATATACGACTGCAAAACGTAATCAGGAATCGCCGGCGCCCCTTGCGCGATTGGCGATGATGAAAGCGGCTTAGTGTTGACACTAAGCGTGATCATACGCGCCGATGCAGTTGTATAGACCGCGTCTAGGCACGAATAGCAACAATCGTCGGCCTTCAAGGCTTGTTCAATTGTGCAATGACAAGCTTGCAAGCTTTCAAACGGCACCTCGCTACCACACCAAACGCCTGTAAATCGCTCGGCATCGGCGGTTAATTTCAGCTTGCCGTCCTTGAGAATGTGTCTCATACGCTACGCCAATCGGCTTCCATGCCATTAGACCTGCACTCATCGACAAGTTCCATTGCCGATTCCATGCCTTTTGCATAATGC
>CBIMUR010000137.1:0-2338 GCA_966247155.1 uncultured bacterium | reverse complement strand
GCCCGCTGCGCGGTAGCGCGCAGTTTGGCCGACGGCGCGTTCTGGGTCACTACGTAATGAACGCGCACGAAATCGCTGGCTATTACCACGGCGTCCGCCTTCGCGGTATTCTCCGGCATCGTGATTTTCATTTCGCGCGTGTTCTCGCGGATCACCTGAATATCGCGCAGGCTGCCGTACTGCGCCAGCCCCGCCGCCGTACCAAATGCCAGCAGCCCCAGCGTGATAACCACGCAAATGCTGATGATGATCCGGCCGGTAAGTTTGCGGACAAACGACGCGTAGGCGCCAAGAATAAACAGCACCGTCAGCAGCACGCCACTTACCAGCGCCAGCACGAACGCCGCCAGCAGGAAGCCGCCGCCCGCGCTCGAGAAGGCATTGTGACGGAAAACTATCCCGCCAAACAGCGCCGCCAGCGTGACGGCGGCCGCGCCTGCCGCGCCCAGCACGCAGCCGACACCCAGCAGCAAAAGTAGCACCTGCCGCGCGTTAGCCCCGGCCGCCGCGGGCTTGTTCGCGGTGCGCTTGTTCATTTCACGGATAGCGCGCGCCGTCACCGGACGGCCGGCCATTTGCAGTTTGTCGGCAGCCGTGCGCGCCGGTGGCACGGCAACCCACAGTACGATATACACCAGCAGCATCGTGCCAAACGACGCCAGCGCCAAAAGAATGAACACCAGCCGCACCCATACCGGGTTCACCTTGAAAAACGCCGCTATCCCCGCCAGTACACCGCCCAGCACCGCGCCGTCGGTGTCGCGGTACAGCTTGCGCGCCGCCTCGGCATCTGTCTGGTGATCGTCCGGGCCTACCGCAATGTCACCATCCGCCATGAAATCTTCCGGCGCGCCCAGCTGCTTTTTCAGTGCCGATACGTCGGCCACGGCAATGACCGCGCCTTTTTTCACGCCGCGCTCAAGCAAAATCTCCGTCATGCGCACCTCGATATCATCGATGATTTCCGCCTCAATATTGTATTCTTCCAGCGCATGCAGGTACGTTTCAAGCTGTTTTTTGGCCGCCATTTCTATCTCGTACGGCGTTTTTGCGATGTGGATCCGTGTGATTTCTTTCATGCCTTCTTCCTTTATAGTTTTTCTAACGTTGCACTGAGCGTCGCGATTTTTTCCGTTACGTGCCGGGTGACCTGCGCGCCAAAATCGGTCACCCTATAGTATTTGCGCGGCGGCCCCTGCTCGGATTCCTGCCATTCATGCGCCAGCAAGCCGTCCTTTTGCAGACGGCTCAGCAGCGGATAAATGGTTCCCTCTACCACCACCAACTCGGCGTCGCTTAGCCGGCGGATGATGTCGCTGGTGTACATGGCCTTACCGCTGCACACCCTTAGCACGCAGTACGCCAAAAAGCCTTTGCGCAGCTGGGTTGCCAGCTGTTCGGCATAGCGTTCGCTCTCATTATTTTGCTTGACCATAGTTCTATGTTATACAAGGTACTATAAAAAGTCAAATCCAGGGCACAAAATAACCCGGCTGGTTTGCCGGGTTATCGAGTGAAGCGCGCGGATATGGCTATCTCTCAGCCTCTACCCACGCGGCGAACGCCTGCATATAAGCCGCCAGGTTTTTGCGCCAACGCTCATCTGTCACGACGCCGTTCGCATCGAACATTTCCTCGGTCATATTCGCCATGTGTACCTCTGGCTGCCCCATCAGTTTCATCTCTAGGAAGGCCACGATGTGCCGCAAATCAGATTGCGCCACGGCGGTGCCAACTGGGCCAATAGACGCGCCGGCGATGCCAACCGGTTTGCCCTTGAACGAGTTCGTCCCCCACGGCCGGCTGGCCCAGTCGATGGCGTTTTTTAGGACGCCCGGCACGCTGCGGTTGTACTCCGGCGTCACGAACAGCACGCCGTCACTTGCCTCGACTAGCTGCTTCAGCCGCGTTGCTTCCGGCGGGTAATCGCCGTCGAAATCCTGGTTATAGAGTGGCACGTTGATATCCGCATACGCAAACTCTACCCCTTCCGGCACAAGCGCCTCCAGGCTTTTTGCTAGGTTTTTGTTTAGTGATTTTTCGCGCAGGCTGCCAACGAATACGGCAATTTTCATCATATATTCCCCTCTTTTATTATTGCTATATTTAGTATAGCAAATGCCAACACAGATGCAAGCATAGTTAGCTATAGTCTTGCAAAATCATCAAACTTATGCTAACATAGCCTTATGAGTTCCTTCGAAAAACCAATATATAACCTCCGCATTGATCGGCGAAGAATTTTTGAAAACGCACAAATTAATGCCGGCACTATCATCTATCCAGGTGCTGGCGGCGAGCCTCACGCCCACTTTTATCCTGACGACGAGGAACAACC
>CBIMUR010000136.1:0-2339 GCA_966247155.1 uncultured bacterium | reverse complement strand
TGGCCATTTTCATGAGGTCGGCCTCGGTGCCTTGTATGGGCATGTTGGCCGCGGCGCGCTTGGCACCTTCGCGCACCATGAAGTTGCTGCTATTCACATCTGGCGTGGGACGGCGGCGGCCGAAGTAGGTTTCTACGTAGCCTTCAGTTTTAGCCTTTTCCAGCGTGGCGTCTATGTATTTACGGATCGGCGCGCGCAGCTCAAAATACTGGTCGATGAACTTTTTCGCCTCTGTGAAACTCATGCCGGTCGCGGCGCTCAGGCCGTGCGGGCTCATGCCATACAGCACGCCAAAGTTGATGACCTTGGCGGCGCGGCGCTGGTTTTTGGTGACCTCATCCATCGGGATGCCGTAAGCCTGGGCGGCCGTTTTGGTATGGATGTCGGCGTCGCCGTTAAAATCGTTTATCAGCTGCTCGTCACCAGCCAGCACGGCGGCCAGGCGCAGTTCGAACTGCGAGTAGTCGGCGCTCACGAACACTTTGTCGCCTTCCGGCACGAAGGCTTCGCGGATTTTGCGGCCCAGGTCGCTTCTCACCGGAATGTTCTGCAGGTTCGGGTTGTTACTGGAAAGCCGGCCGGTCGCGGCGACGTCCTGCCTAAAATCGGTGTGCAGGCGCGAGTGCTCGTCGGCCATTTCCGGCAGCGTATCGACGTAGGTGTTTTTGAGCTTGGCCAGCTCGCGCGTGCGCTCGATCAGCTCGATAATTGGGTGTTGGCCACGGAGTTTGTCGAGCTCTTTTTGGCCGGTACTGTAGCCGGTTTTCCCTTTTTTGATGCCGGCGGTTGGCAGTTGCAATTTGGTAAACAGCACTTCGGAAAGTTGCGCCGGGCTGCCAATATTAAATTCGTAACCGGCCATCTTGTACATTTCTTGTTCAAGGTTGGCGTGCTCGCTTCCCAACTCCTCGCTCATTTTTGCCAGCAGGTTTTTATCGATTTTAATGCCGCGCGCCTCCATGCGGTAGAGCATGTACGTCAGCGGAAAATCAAGCTCGTGCGCCACTTTCGACAGCTTGGGCTCGCTTTTAAAGCCGCGTTCTTGCTGCGCAAAAGCCTCCCAGAGCGCAGCCATTACCTGCCCGGCGTCTTCTTCGTTTACCGGTTCGCCGGCCAAGCCTGAAATCGACCGGTCGCGTGAAAGCGGGTCAAGCAAAAACGCGCCTTGTCGCAAATCGTGAACAACATTAAAGCGAATCTCCACGCCCTGCGCGTGCGCGGTGTGATAGAGCTGCTTAGCGTCATACGCAATGACGTGCGCGTCTTCGAGCGCGTGCCAAAACTCTGGCTCTACTTCGCCTAGCGGCCGCTTTGCCACGGTTTTTTTATCATAAGAAACCCACACGTGGTCGTCGGGCACATGCACTAAAATTTGCGAATCTTTCGTAATGTCTGCCAGCTTTGGCCACTCGCCTTCCGGAAGAACCGGCGCGGTCGATTGCGGCGCGGTGTCAAACAAACTGCCCTGCGCGGTTTCCTGCATATGTTTGGGCAGGCGGCGCACCAATGAATTAAACTCAAACCGCTTCAAAAGCTCGGCCAGTTTGGCCGTGTCGAGCTCGCGTGCGTCCATGGCCTTGAGGTCCAGCGGCAGCGGCGCGTCGCACCAAATTTTCGCCACTTCACGGCTGAGGTACGCCGACTCTTTACCCGCCTCCAGCTTTTTCATGACGCTGGGTTTTATATGGTCGAGGTTTTCATACACGCCGTCCAGCGTCTTGAATTCCTGCAACAGCTGGATGGCGGTTTTTTCGCCGATACCCGGCACACCCGGAATATTATCGGACGAGTCGCCCTTCAGCGCTTTTAGATCCAAAAATTGGTCGACGGTAATGCCGTATTTTTGCTCGAAATACGCCGGGTCGTACTGCTCGATATCAGTAAAACCTTTTTTCAGCGCGTACACGTGCGTCAGCGGCCCGACCAGCTGCAGCATGTCTAGGTCGCTGGTGATCAGGCAGGTTTCGATGTTTTGCTTGGCGGCTTGTTCCGCGAGGCAACCGAGAATATCATCGGCCTCGTAATCGTCCAGTTCGTATAGCGGCCAATTGAAGGCGTCGAGCAGCTCGTTTAACATGGGGATTTGCGCGAAAAAATCGGCTGGTGGCGCTTTGCGGCCGGCTTTGTACGTGGGCAAAAGCTCCAGCCGCCGACGGATGCTCGTACCCTTTTTGTCCCACGCCACGGCCACGTAGTCGGGTTCGAGTTTTTTAATTACTTCCAGCGCTAAAGATGCGAAGCCATACACCCCGCCGGTCGGCGTGCCGTCCTTGAGCGAAAGCCCGGGCATGGCGTAATACCCGCGGTAAAACACCGACTTGCCGTCAATAATAACGAAC
>CBIMUR010000135.1:0-2346 GCA_966247155.1 uncultured bacterium | reverse complement strand
TGAATCTGCGCCGCGCCGAGGATCCGCTGGTTGCGCTCGGCACGGTCGTACAGGTCGGTCTGGATGATGGTGGTGATGCCGAGCTCCTGGATCTTTTCCAGCGCTTTGTCCACCGAGGTAAAATGCTGCACCTCAAGCCCGGGCGGGATGGTGTTTTTTGGCCCGGCAATCGCCACGATACGGTAGCCGCTTTTATGCGTGGCCGAGAGGCTGTCGGCAATGTCGCGCGTGGCGTTGGAATTGCCAATCACCAGCACGCGGCTGACGCCATGGCCCCACTGGAAAAGCAGGCTGCGGACGATGCGCAGCACTTCGCGCTCTAATAATATAAGCAGGAACGAACCCGCTAGCGCGTACACGGCCACGAGGCGCGCCGGGAAAAGGTGATGGCCGCTGACGTATTCCCAGCCAATCACTACCAATATGCCAATAAACGACCCGATAGCGATTTTGCCCCATTCGGCCAGCCGCCGGTTGTACACGCTGGACTGGTAGAGGCCGAGCGCGGCGAAGATGAGAATCCAGAACGGGATGATAAAGAGGAAACTGCGGAAATATTCGAGCGCGTAGACTTGGTCGAGCAGCGGCCGGTGGTCATACTGCACACGGAGAATATAGGCCGCCACGAACGCCAAAAGCAGCACAGCGAAATCGGCAATGGCAAGGATAAGGCTATAGAATTTCGTGTTTTTCGTGGGCATCTATGGCTATAAGTATACCATTTTTGGGTATACTAAGAGGGATGAAAGTTTCCCGCCTGGAAAAAACCTACGTCGCCATTTTGATGGTGATCTTTGGCGGGATCGTGCTACACGCGCCGCTAAGCGTGGGGTTGGGCGTGCTTTTTCCCTCGCTAGAACTGGCGATCAAGGCGTGGAAGGAGGTGCTGATGCTGGTAGCAACGGCCTTAGGCGTGGTGATCGTGACGCGCCGGCAGATGTGGCGGCAGCTGCTAGGTGACTGGGTGCTGCGGCTGATTGCCGCGTTTGCCGCGCTCCACCTTTTTCTTGTAGGTTTTTTCTACCAAGGCTGGGCTGCGACCGTGGCCGGGCTGATGATAGACCTGCGGTTTTTGCTGTTTTTCGGCCTGGTGTATATGGCGATAAAGATAGCGCCGCAGTACCGGCGGCGGCTGGTGCAAATTGCCGTGGCTGGCGCATGTATAGTGGTGGGTTTTGCCACGCTTCAGCTGTTTTTGCCGCCGGATATCCTTTCGCACATCGGCTACTCGCGCGATACGATCATGCCGTACCTTACCGTCGATAAAAACCCCGATTACGTGCGGGTAAACAGCACGCTACGCGGGCCAAACCCGCTGGGCGCGTACGCCGGCATAGCACTGGGGCTTTTGGCGGCGGCACTGGCACGCGGGAAGCTGCAGCCGCGGGGGCGAAAAGCACTTTTTGCAACGGCCATATTTGCCACGTGTAGCCTTGTGGCGCTGTGGACCAGCTACTCGCGGAGCGCCTGGGCGGCAGGGATTGTCATACTGCTGGTGGTCGTGGTGGTGGGCGCGTACCGCAAGGTGTCGCGCCGGGTATGGATCGCGAGCGCCGTGGTGGTGTTTGCCCTGGCGGGGGCGTTGGTTGCTGTGAAGGGGAATAGTTTCGTTTCAAACGTGCTGCTGCATGAAAACCCACAGGGTGGCAGTGCCGTCAGCTCAAACGAAGCGCACGTGGAATCGCTCGAAACGGGCACGCGGCGGCTGTTTCGTCATCCGTTTGGCCAGGGCGTGGGCAGTGCTGGCTCGGCGTCGCTGCTGGGCGATAGGCCGACCGTAGTAGAAAACCAGTACCTGTTCGTGGCGCACGAAACCGGCTGGTTGGGGATGGGGCTATTCGTGACGCTCTACGGCTTGGTGCTTTACCGGCTTTGGAAACGGCGAAGCGACTGGCTGAGCCTTGGCGTGTTTGCCAGCGGTATTGGCTTGGCGCTGATCGGCCTGCTGCTGCCGGTGTGGGCGGACGATACCGTTTCCATCGTGTGGTGGGGATTGACGGCAATAGCACTTGCAGGAGGAAAACATGGCAGAAAACAGGCCAAGTAAAAAGCAGCGCGAGCTGCTAAGCTTTATCGACGGGTTCATAAAAGGCAACGGCTACGGGCCAAGCTACCGCGAGATCATGCGGGCGCTGGGGTATAAATCGGTATCGACCGTGGCGGTGCATGTGGACGGCCTGATTGCCCGCGGGTTCCTGCGCAAAAAAGATAACTCTGCCCGGTCGCTGGAAGTGCTGGCGGAAAGCGGTGTTCCTACAGAGGTGCAGAACGCCGAAAACGAGCATATTATCTGGCTGAAAAGCGAGATAAAAAAACGGGAAAACGAAGAAGAAATAAAAATCTTGC
>CBIMUR010000134.1:0-2372 GCA_966247155.1 uncultured bacterium | reverse complement strand
GACCGCGACCTGGTCGAAGACCTCTCCATCGACCTTGAGCAGCAGATCGCCCGCTGCCAAAGCCTGTTGCGTACGATTACCAACGTGCGCGATTCGTACCGCGCCGTCATGGACACGCGCCTGAACGAAACCATCCGGCTGCTGACTGTCATTACCTTGGCGCTGACTATCCCTACCATGCTGGCCGGACTGTACGGCATGAACGTCGACCTGCCGGGTGGGCACCAGCCCTGGATTTTTTGGATGGTGGTGGGCATCAGCGTCGTCTCGGCGATGAGCCTCAGTTACTATTTCCTGAAAAAACGCTAACTTTTCCTACTTGACATACTTTTCATACTTTTGCTACTATTAGGAATGGTAAAAAATAAGGAGCACGAAACGACACATGGGACATCCACCGATTCATGATAAGAAGCTGTTCGGCACCGCGACCGTTGGCACCAAAGGCCAGGTCGTGATTCCAGCTGAGGCTCGTGAAGCGCTGGATATTTCCCAAGGCGACCGCCTGTACGTGGTGGGCAAGTGTGATGCCGGGATCCTCGTTTTCTTCAAGGAAGAAGCGCTGGAGACCATGATGCAGCACCTCACTGACCAGGTGGAAAGTTTCCGTGCCTTAAAGCAAAAAAAAGAAGGGAAGTAGCGTTATGCAGCACCACCTCAGCTTGCGCAGCAAGCTTATTATCATGGTGTCCGTGATGGCCAGCCTGTTTTTGGTTGCGCTAGACCAGACCATTATCGCCACGGCGCTTGGCAAGATCGTCGAGGAGTTCGACGCGTTCTCGTCGCTCAGCATGATCGTGACGGCGTATCTTATCACGACCACCGTTACCGTGCCGATCGCCGGCAAATTGTCCGACCTGTTCGGGCGGCGCTCGATTTTGCTTATCGGCGTGGCCATCTTTGGCGCCGGTTCGCTGCTGAGCGGCGCCGCGGCAAACGTCGACCAGCTTATCTGGTACCGGGCGCTGCAGGGCATTGGCGGCGGTATTATCACGGCCAACGCCTTCACTATCGTCGGCGACCTGTTCGCCGCCCGTGAACGTGGCCGCTGGCAGGGGCTCTTGGGTGCTGTCTTCGGCATTTCCTCGGTCGTTGGACCGCTTCTTGGCGGCTTCCTTACCGAGCCCCACCAGGTATTCAGCTGGGTGACCGACTGGCGCTGGACATTCTTCATCAACGTGCCGGTCGCTATCCTGGCGTTCATCGTTATCGCCATTTTCTGCCCGAGCCTCAAGCACGACAAAAAACCGGTTATCGACTACGCGGGCGCCGCGCTGCTGGCCGTTGCCCTGGCCACGTTGGTGCTGGCGGTAGACAACACCGAGACCATCTTTGCCAGCCTCATGGATGCCACGGGGCTCACGCTTACCTGGCTGCGGGTCATTATGTTCAGTATCGTTGCCATCAGCACAGCCGCTTTCATCGCGGTAGAGCGAAAGGCCAAGCAGCCGATTTTGCCGCTGCACATGTTCAACAACCGCAACTTCGTGCTTATCATGGGTATCGCCATTTTGTTCGGCGCGGCCTTCATGGGCTCTATCTTGTACCTGACACAGTTTAATCAGCAGGTCTTTGGCGCCAGCCCGACCGAGTCCGGCCTGATGCTCCTGCCGATGATCGGCGGTCTGATGTTCAGTAGTATCGGCTCTGGCCAGATTATTGCTAAGACTGGTAAGTACAAAATATTCATGCAGGTAGGAATCGTGGTCGCCACGGCGATGGTCGCGCTGCTGGCTACCCTGACGCCGGAAAGCGGCTACCTGTACGAGGCAATCATCATGGTTATCCTTGGCATGGGCCTCGGCGTGGTCATGCCGGTGATGAACCTGGCGGTACAGAACGAGTTCAAGCAGGCCGAGCTTGGCGTGGCCACCAGTTCCTCGCAGTTGTTCCGCAGCCTTGGCTCCACCGTTGGCGTGGCTATCTTCGGCGCCATCCTGACAGCGGGCATTACCTCGCACCTGGGCGACATGAAGAGCGATCCGTACATCCAGACACTAAGGCAAAGCCCGGCTGCATCCAAGATGCTGGAAGACACTAGCGACACCGACACGCTGCTGAACCTCAACATGCCTGACGCGAAGAAGAAAATCACCGACGGCTTCAACGAGGGCGTTTCCCAGTTGCCGCAACCGGTACAGCAAAAGGCGGAAGAGAAATTCGAAAAAGACCAAAGCGAGTACGCCAGCAAGGTGACCCACGCCTTCAGCGACAGCTTGCGCGGTATCTTTATGACCTCGACCGTGCTGATGCTTGCCGCCGCCGTCTTGGTGTTCACCATCAAGGAGCGCAAACTGGCCAGCGCCAGCCCCGAGCAAACCCCGGGCGAAGCGTAAACCAACCATCCAAAAAAGAAGCACCGCTCGTAGACG
>CBIMUR010000133.1:0-2382 GCA_966247155.1 uncultured bacterium | reverse complement strand
GATGTGCAGCATCTTGCACAGCTGAGTAGTTTGCAGTTAGCCGATAGCGACGTTGAGGCGCTACGCCAAGACCTAGGAAATATTTTGGAATACGTCGAGCAGCTTGGCGAGCTGGACACAGCCGGCGTGGAGCCGACCTACCAGGTAACCGGCCTGGAGAACGTGTGGCGCGAGGACGCCGTGATTGACGATAAGATTGCCCGCGAGCAGCTGCTGGCGCTAGCGCCAGAGCAAGCCGACCATCAAGTGAAGGTACCGAAGGTATTATAATGAGCCATATCAAAACGATCACCCAGGATATTAAAAGCGGCAAATCGACGGCGCGCCAGCTGGTAGAAGCCGCGCTGAAAAAGGCGGAGGAAACTGAGGGTTACCATGCGCTTTTGAGCCTGACGGCGGAGCGTGCGTTGCAGCGGGCCGATGATATCGACGCCCGGGTAAAGGCCGGTGAAGACGCCGGCATGCTCGCGGGTGTGCCGTTCGTCGCCAAAGATAACTTCTTGGCATTTGGCGCGCCCACGACGGCCGCCAGCAGGATGCTGGAAAAGTTTGACGCGCCGCTACAGGCAACGGCGGTTGAAAAGCTGGAGGCTGCTGGCGCGATTTGTATCGGCAAGGCTAATCTCGACGCCTTTGCGCACGGTGGCAGTACGGAAAACTCCGCGTTTGGGCCGACTAAAAATGCCGTGGACACTACCAAGGTGGCGGGCGGTAGTAGCGGTGGTTCGGCTGTCGTAACAGCGCTCGACGTAGTGCCGTTCGCCCTCGGCACGGATACGGGCGGGTCTATTCGTCAGCCAGCCAGCTTTAACGGCGTGGTGGGCGTCAAACCAACCTACGGCACAGTAAGCCGCTACGGCGTGGTGGCAATGGCCAGCAGCACCGATACTATCGGCTGTTTTACGAAGGACGCCGAGGATGCGATGCTTGTGATGAGCGTCATGAGCGGCCGCGACCCGCGCGACATGACCACACTGCCGGACTTTTTTAAACCGGTGGAGGCCGCAAAACCGGCGCAAAAAATTGGTCTTATCAAAGAATGCATGAGCGAGGACGTCGACGAAGATGTGCGCGCCCGGACGTTGGAATACGCTGAAAAGCTGCGAGCTGCTGGCCATACGGTAGAAGAGACCAGTCTGCCCATGGTTAAGTATGCGCTGGCAATGTATTACATCATCGTCCCGGCAGAGGTGAGTAGTAATTTGGCCCGCTACGACGGTATCCGCTACGGGCACCGGGCCGAAAGCGCGAAGACGCTGGCCGAACTGTACGGCCGCTCGCGGGACGAGGGGTTTGTAACAGAGAACAAGCGCCGTATCATGATTGGTAGCTACGTGCTTTCGAGCGGCTACTTCGACGCGTATTATCAGCAAGCGCAAAAGGCCCGCACGCTGCTGATTAATGAATATGACAAGCTGTTCGAAACGTACGACGCCCTGTTGATGCCGACCGCTCCGACCCCGGCATTTGGTCTGGGTGAGAACGTGGCCGACCCTATAAAAATGTATTTAGCAGACGTAATGACAGTAAGTGCAAGCCTGGCCGGGCTGCCAGCCATCAGCGTGCCGGCAGGCAATTCTGCGGACGGCCTGCCTGTGGGCGTGCAGCTGGTCGGCCCGCGCCAGGCAGACGCCGCGCTGCTGGCACTGGCGCAGGAAACGGAGGAAAACAATGGATAGTGGCACGGCAATCTTCGTATTTTTAGTCGGTATTCTTATCGTAGCGGTGCTGTTGATTATCGTAATCGTGCTAACGAAAAAAGGCCCCGCGCCGCTTTCGGTAGAAAAATACCGTATGCGCTGGCTGGCTATCGAAAACCAGCTAGATAAAAACCAGCCGTCAAGCTTTCACCTGTGCGTGCTGAACGCCGACAAGCTGCTTGACCAAGCGCTGAAGGAACGCGGCGTAAAGGGCGAGACCATGGGCGAACGCATGAAAACCGCCAAGGACACCTGGAGCAGTGCTAATGCCGTATGGACGGCGCACAAACTGCGCAACCAGATAGCGCACGAGCCTGACGTGCAGGTGAGCTACGAGGCCGCGCGCCGCGCGCTTGCTGCGTTCAAGCAGGCACTAAAAGACGTAGGGGCGATCTAATGAACCAGGAAATCCTTGAGAAATACGAAATGACCATCGGCATTGAATGCCACGTGCATCTGGCAACCGGTACTACGCTGTTCAGCGGTGCCGACAACGCCGCGCGCGACAAATCACCAAACAGCGTGGTGAGCCCGGTTGATTACGGCTTGCCGGGCATGCTGCCGGTGCTCAACCGCAAGGCGGTAGATTTGGCCATAAAAGCCGGCAAGGCACTGAACGCGAAAATTGCGAACGTGAGCCGCTTCGACCGCAAGCATTATTTTTACCCGGACCTGCCAAAGG
>CBIMUR010000132.1:0-2387 GCA_966247155.1 uncultured bacterium | reverse complement strand
AGCCACGCCACCACGATAGCGACAGGTACGACGATGCGCAGCCATACAGGCGGTTTCCTCGTGCTTTTTGCCATTTCTCCTCCTTACCTGCAGCGCTTGGCGTTTTTGATGCCGTTCGTGCTTTTACTCTTTTCATGATAGCAGACGGACGCGCCGCCGTTCATGCTACGCCTTTTGGTAAAACTCTGAAAGCCGGCGGTACGCGCGGGTTTTAAAGGCCAGCAGCACCACTGCCAGCATAATGAGGCTAGCAATAAGGAACACCAGGGCGATGCCGCGTGCCTGCCCGCCGCCCAGCAGCCAGCCAAACGCCTGTTTTCCCTCTTCGGAGCGCATGTACGGAATGATGGCAAACTGCGCTATCGGCGCCACGATAAACGCGGTGATCGGCGAACTGGCCGACTCTATCGCCTGTGCCAGGCCAAACACGCGGCCCTGGCGTTTCAAGGGTACTACCCGCTGGATAATCGTTTGCTCGGCAGCTTCGGCCGCTGGCATAAGGCACATGAACACGAAAATGCCTACCGCGTACAGCAGCCATACCTCGCGGATAGTAAACAGCCCGCCCAAAATCGCCACGCCGACATTTAGCAGCAACATCGTTTTCAGCGGGTTCTTGCCCAGCCCCTTCTTGGCGACCACCATGCCACCTACGATAAAGCCAGTGCTCGTTACGCCCAGCACCACGCCCCATATTTCTACCGGGAAGAGCGTCAGGCCGTACGGGTCCATCAGCGCCATGTACACGCCACCCACCAGGTTGTTAAACGTCGTAAACACAATCAGCCACGCAAGGCCGGGCACCGCGCGGATAGCCGCCATGCTGCCCTTAAGGTCGATTTTCTTGTTTTCCAGCTCCGGGTCGTGCGCGATTTTCTTCTCGGGGATCTTCACGAACAAAATGTGCGCAGCCGCCACGGCCGTAAATACCACGGCGATCGCCAGCGTCCAGCCCATGCCTAAAAGCCCCACCGAAAGCCCCGAGAACACGCTCGTTACCATGAACGCCACGCCCTGCACCGTCCCTACCATGCCGTTGGCTTTGTCGCGGCCATCTTTTGGTACCAGCAGCGTCACGGTGGTACTGAGCGCGATATTGCGCATGTTTTCCACCACCGCTCCTGCTAAAATGATGAGGACGAATGACCAAAATACCGGCCCCGTCCAGTCAAGCAGCTGCGCCGTGTCGAAAAACAGGTACACCAGCCCGCCCAGCGTAAAGAACGCCAGCGTAAACGCCGACGAAAGCACCATGACGCGTTTCTTACGGTGGTGGTCGACGATGGTGCCGAACACGATACTGAAAATCGCCACCAACAGCATGTACGCGCCGCCAATGACGCCGGTCGCCAGCACCGACTTCGTTTCCAGGTATACCCAGAACGTCAGGGCGAACCACAAGTAACTGGTAGTAACGTTGGCAATAAGGGTATTGAGGAGGACGTGGTAAAAATGTTTCATACGGGTGGGGCAATCTCTTACGACCAGCAAGCTTACCCTGCTACGCCAAGAAATCGTATATCGTCTTATTGTACCCTGAATTCGCCCTGATGGCTAGAAAATGCCGCCGTTTTACGCGCCCAAAAGCACCGGCACATGACAAGCAAGGAAGCTATTCCTTCTTATTTATCTTGCAGCACAGCCAGCACGTTGCCCGCCGGGTCTTTAAACCACGCGATGTCCGGGCCTTGGCCGGCGCTCAACCCGCGCAACACGCCCTTTTCGTCTTGTGGCGCGGGCAGGTTGTCGTAGCGCTCAAAGGCGACGCCGCGCCCCTGCAGCGCGTCTACCGCCTGGTCGATATTTGCTACTACGAAGTTCATCACCGTGAAGTTTGCTGGCTGGTGGCCTTCTTTCTCGTAAATAAAATGCGTGCCGCCGCCGGGCAGCCGGAAGCTCAGCCCCATCTCCTCGCTTACTAATTCCAGGCCGAGCACCTCGGTATAAAACCGTTTCGCCCCGGCCAGGTCGCTTACCGAAAACCCGCTAAACGCCGCCCTCGCTTCAAACATATTCACCCCTTGTTATGGTTTCATTGTAGCAGAATTCACTCCACGCGGCGGGCAAAAAATTCCTCAGTCTCGCGGGTAAAAATCTCGGCCACCTTAGGGCCGACGCCGTGGAGCTTTTGCAGGCGTTTGCTAAATTCGTCCTCGCCACCACTGCTTTCCAGCATAAAAATAAGCGAGCCCTCGTACTCGCGCAGCAGCCGCTCCATGCAGGCCTGGAGGCCGCGCGCCGTCACGTGCTGGTAGCGCGTATAGCCGCCTTCGTGTAGCACGCGCACCAGCTGGCGCTCGCTCACCTCGGCTATCGCCCAGGGCGTGTCCAACTTTTTCTCTACAAACAGCCGCCACGTCGCCACGGCAGATTCCGAGCGGATGGGC
>CBIMUR010000131.1:0-2418 GCA_966247155.1 uncultured bacterium | reverse complement strand
ATGAACAAAAAGGTAATTTTGCTTTTCGCGACGGTTTTCGGCCTGGCAGGCGGGTACGTGCCGGTGCTTTTTGGCGACACCGAGCTGCTCGACGGCTGGAGTATTCTGGGCGGCCTGGCGGGTGGCTTTTTTGGCATTTGGCTGGGCGCGTACGTGTCGAAACGGTGGGGATAGCGGCGCGTGAAGTACCTGGTAGCGGTGAGCGGCGGCATCGACTCGGTGGTGCTTTTGGATATGCTGGCCGAAAAGGGCGGGCACGAGCTGACTGTGGCGCATTTCGACCACGGCATCCGTGAGGATTCGGCGGCGGACGCGCGGTTCGTACGGGGCCTGGCGGCAAAGTACGGACTGCCTTTCGTGATGCGGCGCGAAGAGCTGGGCGCGCAGGCCAGCGAAGAGCTGGCGCGGGCGCGGCGCTATGCGTTTCTCCATGAAGAGGCTGAAAAGCGCGGCGCGAAAATCGTGACGGCGCACCACGCCGATGACGTGGTTGAGACGGTCGCTATTAACCTGCTGCGCGGCACTGGCTGGCGTGGGCTGGCGGTGCTGGACAACCCGCAGGTTTTCCGGCCGCTGCTTGCCTTGACGAAAGAAGAAATTCGCGAGCATGCCCGGAAAAAACGGCTGGAGTGGGTCGAAGACAGCACGAACGAAGGCGTGAAATACCTGCGCAACCGCGTGCGCCGGGCGATTGCGGCGGAGCTTTCGGGCGGCGCGAAGCAGGAAGTCCTAGAGCGCTGGCGCGGGCAGCTGGCACTGAAAAAAGAAATCGGCGGGGAAGTGGCGGCATATATTCGCGACGATAGGGAATACGGGCGGCATTATCTTATTCAGATTGACCCGACGGTGGCGTGCGAGCTGCTTCGCGCGGCGGTTTTCGCGGCGAGCGGGGTGAGCCCGATGCGCCCTCAGGCCGAGCGGGCGCTACTGGCGGTAAAAACGGCGCGGCCAGGCACGGCGTTCGAGCTGGCGCGGGGCGTACGGCTGCGCTTTGCCCGCCGGACTTTTATTGTTGAAACCCCTTGAAAAATGGTATTATTGTGAGAGTGGGATTTTCTTATAGCATTTCAAAGTGGAAGGATAGATTTAGTTAGATATGGCAGCGAAGCAACAACCTCCGAGGAAGAAGATGAGCAATTTCATCCGGCTCAGCCTCTTTTGGGCTATTTTGATTTTTGTGGTACTGGCGATTATTGCGATTGCCCAGCCCCAGGGCGACTTGAAAAAAGTATCGATTTCCGACGTGATCCAGCGCGCGAACAAGGGCGAAATTGCCAAGCTTGAGGTGCAGGGTTCCGACGTGAAGGTAACGCCGAAGGGTCAGGACAAGCCGACTGAAAAGTCGGTCCGAGACAGCAGTAGTAGCCTGTATGAGCAGGGCCTGCAGCAGGGTAAGACGGAAGTCGCCGTGTCGAAGCCTTCTGAGGTGGGCAATACCATTTGGAACTTGGCAGTAATCATTGTGCCGGTGGTGCTGATCGCGGCGTTCTTTATGTTCATGATGCGCCAGGCGCAGGGGCAGAACAACCAGGCGATGGGCTTTGGCAAAAGCAAGGCCAAGCTGTACGGCATCGACAAAGAGAAAGTGACGTTCGGTGATATCGCCGGCAATGACAGTGCCAAGCAAGACCTTGAAGAAGTTGTTGATTTCCTGAAGCACCCGAAAAAGTACGAACAGCTGGGCGCGAAAATCCCGAAAGGCGTGCTGCTGGTAGGTAACCCGGGTACCGGTAAAACGCTGCTCGCCAGGGCAGTGGCGGGGGAGGCGAACGTGCCGTTCTTCTCTATCTCCGGTTCGGAGTTCGTGGAGATGTTCGTGGGCGTGGGCGCTAGCCGCGTACGCGACCTGTTTGCCAAGGCTAAAAAGAACGCGCCAGCCATCATCTTCATCGACGAGATCGACGCTGTGGGCCGCAAGCGCGGCAGCGGCATGGGCGGCGGCCATGACGAGCGCGAGCAGACGCTCAACCAGATTTTGGTAGAAATGGACGGCTTCGAGACAGGCACGAACGTCATCGTGCTGGCAGCGACCAACCGCGCCGACGTGCTTGACCCTGCCCTGCTCCGCCCTGGCCGTTTCGACCGCCGTACCAACATCATGTTGCCGGAGCGCAAAGACCGCGAAGCTATCTTGAACATCCACTTCAAGAAAAAGCCGGTCGACGAAACGGTAGATATCGATAAGCTCGCGGCAAAAACCGCTGGCTCCAGCGGTGCGGATCTCGCCAACATCGCCAACGAAGCGGCTATCATAGCGGCGCGGCGCAACGCCAAAAAAATCAGCAACGCCGACCTCACCGAGGCCTTTGAAAAGGTGGCTATTGGCCCTGAGCGCAAGACCAAGGTAATGAACGAGCAAGAAAAGAAAATGACCGCTTACCACGAGGCCGGCCATGCCATCGTCGGGCACGTGCTGCC
>CBIMUR010000130.1:0-2419 GCA_966247155.1 uncultured bacterium | reverse complement strand
GCTATCTCTCGACGGGAGAGTGGGCGCGGGTGACGATATATCCGCGCTACGGCCGGACGCTGGTCTCCATCCTCTGACGGCGTACAACCCCGCACCACCGCTTCGGTCGGTGCGGGGAAGGCCCTTGGGAGTAATTAACGAAATACCTACCGTAGTGGTAGGTATTTGTTTTGTGTTAAAGCATTATACTGACGGCTGCTGCGGGCCGGAAAGATAGTCGATTTCCTTAATGACATCAAGTAACGCCTGCGCGCGGCGGGACTCGTCTGTGATGCTGCGCGCGGCTTCGTAAGCCGGGCTGATCAGCGCTTGGTCGTCGGTAGAGCGCAGTAGTAGCAGGTAAGTGTCGAATTTTTCATCTGGCGCGACGTTGAGCTTGTCGACCAGGGGGCGCAACTCGCCCAGCGCTTCCTTTTTGATTGCTTCCAGGTCACCGCTTGGCGCCATTGGCGCGGGTGCCGGCGCTGGAGCTATGGCTGGCTCTGGAGCGGCGGCCGGAGCCGGCTCTTCGGCCGGTTGTTCAGGTGCCGGCGCCATGGCGGGCTCGGCGACGGGCGCTGCCGCGGCTTCTTCTGCCTGCTGGTTGACCCCTGCCAAAACCTTGGCTAGTTCCTGGTCGTCACTGATTGGTTGCTGACTTGTTGGTTGAATATCCATGCCCACCTCTGGTTAGTAGTTCTTATGCTTCTTTACTAAAAAGTGTACCACAGTACGAGCGTGCGAGTAAAGAATATGCAGCCGCGTATGATTGTTTCACTAGCAAGTTGCTTATGTAGGGTATAATAGGGTAAACGAGCAATGAAACTGCGAACGGAGGTGGGATGTTAGACGACAGCAACGTAATAGCGCAACGTGACCCGGCGAACGCACTGGGGGTCGCGGCCGAACAGTATACCCAGGCGCAATTCGCGGTGCATGTTGACCACCCGGAGAATGACGGGCGGCAAATCACCAAGGTTGTCGTGGCGGGAATGGGCGGCTCGGCGCTGGCGGCGGCGCTGGCAAAATCTTGGCTGAAGGGCGAGATGACCGTACCGTTCGAGGTGGTACGTACGTACGATTTGCCAGAGTACGTTGACTACAACACGCTGGTGATTGCCAGCAGCTATTCGGGTAATACCGAGGAAGCGCTGGCGGGCCTGGCGGATGCGCGCAACAAGTTCGCGCAGGTGGCGGTGATTGCCTCGGGCGGCAAGCTGGGCGAAATTGCCGCGGAGCAGTCGATCGCGAGCGTGGCGTTGCCGGCCCATTTGCAACCGCGCATGGCGGCCATTTACAACTTGCGCGCGCTGGTGGCGATTTTGGCGCATTTCGGTGTGGTGAGTTACGACCGCTTCGGGGAAATTGCCGACTGTTCAGCCTGGCTAGCCGAGCAGTCGCGCCAGTGGACAAGCGACGTGTCGACCGATAAAAATTACGCAAAACAACTTGCCCTGATGGCCGTTGGCAAAACCCCGGTATTCTACGCTGGCAGCCTCATGGCGCCCATTGCGTACAAATGGAAGATCAGCTGGAACGAAAACGCCAAAAACGTGGCGTTCTGGAACGAATACCCAGAGTTCAACCACAACGAATTCATTGGCTGGTCGTCGCACCCTATAGAAAAGCCGTTCGCCGTTTTCGACCTAGTAAGCAACCTGGAAAACCCGCGCATTTTGCAGCGGATGGCAATAAGCGACCGGCTGCTTAGCGGCATGCGGCCGAAGGCGACCCAGGTAAAGCTGCAGGGTGACAGCGCCATCGCCCAGATGTTATGGGGCAGCATCCTCGCCGACTTCACCAGCATTTACGTGGCGATATTGAACGGCGTCGACCCAACCCCAGTGGCGCTGATCGAGAAGCTGAAAAAAGAACTTGTGGCCTAGTGGTATTGGCGCAGGGATTCGATAGGGTCTTTGCGCGCCGCCCGGACGGCGGGGTAAATGCCGAAAACGACCCCCACGATGAGTGACGTGGCAAACGCAGCCGCCGCAACCTGCCAGCTGAATGCCGGGCTGAACGTGAGGAACGTGCTAATGATGAAGGCGATGGCGTAGCCGCCAACGTAGCCGATGGCCCCGCCAAGCAGGCTGATGATCATCGCTTCTATCAGGAATTGCCACACGATGTTGGCGTTGCTGGCGCCGACGGCTTTTCTAAGGCCGATTTCGCGGGTGCGCTCGGCCACGCCTACCAGCATGATATTCATGATGCCAATGCCGCCCACGACCAGGGAGATGGCCGCGATAAGCGTGGTGACGACGGTGATAGCGAAAAAGAACCGGTTGGCGGGCTTGGCAATCTCGTCGCCCGAAAGTACGCTGAAATCTTTTTCGTCCATGTGGTTGCGTTTGAGGCGCTCGTTGATTTTTTTAATGACGCTGGGCAGGACTTTTTTGTCTTTGGTTTGCACGTCGATCTGCTGGATTTGGGCGATGCC
>CBIMUR010000129.1:0-2421 GCA_966247155.1 uncultured bacterium | reverse complement strand
CCAACGACATGTTCCGCCGCGTCCAGGCGCGCGTGGAGCTAAGCGGCGACTTTACTTACCCGGAAGCGGCCATCGACATGCAGGGGAGCCTATGCAAGAACTTCACCGTTACTGATAGCGAAGACGGCTATAGCGGCACGACGACCTGTACGCCGTAGCTAGTCGGTGTCACTGTGGAATTTCTCGTAGACCTCGCGCAGGTGCGAGTCGGTAACGTGGGTGTACACCTGCGTGGTGGCGATATTGCTGTGGCCCAGCATCGACTGCACGCTGCGCAGGTCGGCGCCGTTCATTAGTAGGTCGGTCGCGAAACTATGGCGCATCGTGTGCGGGCTGACATGCTTGGTAATGCCAGCCAGCCGTGCATATTTATTAATGATGCGCTGGATGCTACGCGTGGTAAGGCGGCGGTAATCGCCGGTGGTCTGCGCGGTGTTGTTACGGCTGTAGCTGAGAAAAAGTGGCGGCAGGTTATCAAACCGCGCGTCCAGGTAATCTTCCACGCGCATAGCCGCCGATTCGCCGATGAATACCGGCCGGTCCTTTTGGCCTTTTCCGCGCACCATGAACTCGCGGCGCTTGGTGTTCACGTGGTCGCGGTTGAGGTTGGCCAGTTCAGAAACGCGCAGCCCGCTGGAAAAAAGTAGTTCAATGATCGCCCTGTCGCGCAGACCCTTTTCGCTGTCCAGCGGAATAGCATCGAGCATGCGCGTGACTTCGTCGTAGTGCAAAAACGTCACCTGTTTGCGCGTTACTTTCGGTAGCTCGATCTTCTCGGGGCTGAGGCTTGCGATGTCGCGCTTGGACAAATAATTTAAAAACCCGCGCAGGGCAATGAGGTGGTAGCTCTGCGTGATCGTCGCCAGCTCGTCCTCGTGGTCGTTTTTAAAACGGTTCAGCCACAGGCGGTATTTACGAATGACCTCCGATGTAATTTTGCCAACATGAATGTCGTCGGTAAATTCAACGAACCGCTCCAGGTACAACTTATAGTTCTCGGCCGTTTTGGCCGAGCGGCCGCCTTCGACCTCAAGGTGTTCGATATAATCAAGAATCAGCTCGCTGGTGTACATACCACAAGCATAACCCATTTGGCCGCTACTGGCTATTACCGGGGCATGTTTGGTACAATAGGGCAAACGAATAATGCCATAGGAGAACCAATGAGCGAATCGAACGTTCAAAAAACACTTGTACTTTTTAAGCCAGATACCGTGCAGCGCGGCCTCGTCGGTGAAATCCTCAACCGCTTTGAAAAAGTCGGCCTGAAGATCGTCGCCACCAAAATGATCGCGCCGAACAAAGACCACTACTACCAGCACTACGAAGGTATCAGCGGGCTGAAAAGCCGCCGCGGCGACCAAGCCTTTAAAGTGACGCTGGAAATGATGACGGCCGGCCCGGTGATCGCCATGGTGTTCGAAGGCGTCGAGGCAGTCGCGCTGGTGCGCAAACTGGTTGGCCCGACCGAGCCGAAATCTGCCCAGCCAGGTACGATCCGCGGCGACTACTCGCACATGAGTTTCGGTTATGCCGACGACGTGGAGAAGGGGATCCCGAACCTCATTCACGCCAGCGGCGACGAAGACGAGGCCGAGAAAGAAATCGCGCACTGGTTTGCCGACAGCGAACTGTACGAATACCACGCGCTGCACGAAAAGTTCACGCGCTAACAGGGGACGAAATAGCGGCCGTAAAAAGCCGCTATTTTCATGCTACAATACCTACATGCCTCGGTAGCTCAACTGGATAGAGCAGATCCGTCCTAAGGATAAGGTTGCAGGTTCGACTCCTGCCCGGGGTACCACATATTTAGAAATTATTTCTTCTTTGAATTAATATAAAGCTCAATCCCGTCCAGGATACGTTCCAGGCCAAAATCAAACTCATTGATGATCTCCGGCTCTTCGTCGGCGTCGTCGGTGTACACGCCGGAGGCCATTACCGGGTACAGGTACGGAAAGCTTTCAGGGGTGACCAGTTGCTTCAGCGCATTGCCGTAGGCTCTACCGCTAACTGCGTCATCGCCCTTGGCCTGTACCGCATGCCTGATGTCATTATCGACGATACCAGTTGACCGCGCGTAGCCGCTGAGCAGTAGAAGAATGGACATTTTTTCGTAATCATCAAGCGGCTGGTCGCGCAACCCGTGGAATACCCAGTCGATAATGCGAAGATTGTTGCGGGTGACTGGCGTGCCGGAAACTGGTATCTGGACGTACCACGGGTGATTGCTGAATATCTGAATGGCCCCCTCGACGTACTCGCGCATGGCTTGGCGCCAATCGCCGCTACTGTACTGCTGTAATCTCGGGACGTCGCATGCCGCGTCTTGCATGAGCAGCAGCAAGTCGTCTTTGCTCGAGATATACCGGTAAATCGACATGGCAGTAAACCCCAGCGAGGCCGCGACGCGCTTCA
>CBIMUR010000128.1:0-2455 GCA_966247155.1 uncultured bacterium | reverse complement strand
CGCAGGCCGGCTGTCTTCTCCGTCATGATCTTGAACATCTTCAAATACTCGTCCGCCACGTCCTCCGGGTCGCCCTCGTGCGCGATCTTGCCGTCTTTTATGAGGATAGCCCGGTCGCAGTATTCGCGGACCGCGCCCATGCTGTGGGTAACGAAGACGATGGTTTTCTTCTGCTTTTTCAGCGATTTGAAATAATCGTAACATTTGCGCTGGAAGTCGGCGTCACCTACCGCCAGCACTTCGTCGAGCAGCAAAATATCGGCGTCGGCATGCGTCGCCACGGAGAATGCCAGGCGCACCTTCATGCCGCTGGAGTAGTTTTTCAGCTTCTGCTCCATGAAGTCGCCAAGCTCGGAAAACTCGACGATCCGGTCGTACCGCTCGTCGATTTCTTTTTTCGAGAAGCCCAGCAGCGCGCCATTTAAGTACACGTTTTCCCGCCCGGTCAGCTCTGCCTTGAACCCTACGCCCAGCTCGATAAACGGCACCAGTTTGCCATGGTGTTTCACGTGCCCGCTGGTGGGCGTGTAGATGTTCGAGAGTATCTTTAGCAGCGTGCTTTTGCCGCTACCGTTACGTCCGACGATCCCCAGGAACTCGCCGTCTTTCACGTCAAACGACACGCCCTTTAGCGCGTGGTACGTTTCGCCGCCCTTCTCCTTCTTCTGGAACATATGGACGATACCTTCTTTTATCGAGCCGCTCTTGTGGTGCGGCAAAAAGAAGTCTTTCTTTACGTTTCGGACCTGGATAGCAACTTTATCAGACATTAGATTTCCTCCGCGAAATGCGGCGACCGCTTTTTAAACAGCCACGCGCCGAAAACCAGCACGACAGCCGTCAGTACTACCGGACCAAAAACGAACAGCGGGTTAGTGCTTAATCCTGCCGGCGCCAGCGTCGGGATCATCGCCTCGCGCGCGTCCTGGATAGCCTGCGCCGCCGGGTTGAGTAGTAGCAAATGCCCGGCGAGGTTACTAATATCGAGCACGCGCGACACCGGATACAGCACGGCCGACCCATAAAACAGCGCCTGCATAATGATTTCCCAGATGTAATTCACGTCGCGGAACTTCACGTATACCGTGCTGAGAATGAAAGCCACGCCCAGTCCAAACAGGAATATCTCAAGGATAAACAGCGGCAGGAACGCGAGCGACCACGACAGTTCGACGTTATTGATAGCCATGAACACGGCCACCACCAGCAAATTAATACACAGGTTGATCAGCGCCGACATGCTGGTAGCGAACAAAATCACGTATTTCGGAAAATTGATCTTGCGGATGATGCCGCCCGAGCCGACCACCGATTTCAACCCCTGGTTCGTCACCTCGGCAAAAAAGTTCCACAGCACGATCCCCAGTAGCATGGCGACCGGCCAATGCGGCACGCCCTTGCCGATTTTCAAAAAGTAAACGAACACTACGTACAGGATGACAAACAGGAAAAGCGGGCGCAGCAGCGACCACAAATACCCTAGCGCCGACCCCTGGTAGCGCAGCTTGAAATCGGTAATCACCAGTTCTTTCAATAAAATTATCGAGTACCGATACTTGGCATGAAGTTTTGATTTCATAAGTAGTGCTTATCATTATATACCATCTTTAATATGGCCACCAAAAAAGACAAATACGTAAAGGTTTGCTACTCTTAGAGAAGCTATGAAATTACTCGAGTACGAAGCAAAAGCAATCCTGCGAAAGGCCGGCGTGGCCGTCCCGCGCGGCAGCCTTGTCTCGTCGCCGGAAGACGCCGTGCTTTTGCCGGCCGTTCTGAAGTCGCAGGTGCCCGTGGGTGGCCGCGGCAAGCTGGGCGGCGTGGTTATTGTTGAGGATGCCAAGAATATGGCCGGCACCATCACCTCTCTTTTCGCGCTCAATATCAAAGGATTCACGCCAAACGTTCTGCTCGCCGAGGAAAAGCTCGCTATCAAAAACGAACACTATCTGTCACTCCTTATTGACCGCAATAACGCGTGCATACAGCTTGTCGCGCACAAGGACGGCGGCGTAGAGGTAGAAAGCAACGACGCGGCGGAGTTTTTAAAGTTGGCCGTCGATACCGAAACGCTGCCAAGTTGCGCTGAAAAGCTGGCGGCATATTTTGGCTACCCGCCAGCCCTTGTCGCGCCGATGCTTGGCCGCCTGTTCGACGCGTTTGTCTCAAGCGACGCCACGCTGCTTGAAATCAACCCGCTGGTATACACCGAGGCCGGCGAGCTGGTCTGCGGCGACTGCAAAATGGAGCTCGACGACGCGGCAACCTTCCGCCACCCGGAATGGGATTTTGAAGACGCGCCAAGCGACGTGAATTTCGTGACGCTCAGTGAAACCGGCACGGTCGCCACCATCGCAAACGGGGCCGGCCTGGCCATGGCCACGGTCGACGCGGTGGCAAGCGCTGGCATGCAGCCGGCCAACTTCCTGGACATCGGCGGCGGTGCAAACGCGCA
>CBIMUR010000127.1:0-2460 GCA_966247155.1 uncultured bacterium | reverse complement strand
GTCCATCGTGACCTCGGCCTTTGAAAGCGGCGTCGCGTCGCGGGTACAATACATCAGTACGCGCTCGCCTTCGTAAATCTTCCCCTTTTCAAACAGCGTTTTCAACGCCCACCACACGCTTTCCATGTAGTTTTTGTCCATGGTTTTGTACGCGCCCTTAAAGTCAACCCAGCGGCCAATTCGGTCGATCGTGTCTTCCCACAAGTTGCCAGTTTGCACCATGTTGTCGCGGCAGGTCAGGACGTACTCTTCCAGGCTGATTTTCGTGCCAATGTCGCGGCGGTCTTTGATGCCGAGCTTCTTTTCAGTAAAAACTTCCGCCGGCAGGCCATGGCAGTCCCAGCCCCACACGCGCTCCACACGCTTGCCGTGCATGGCCTGATAACGCGGAATCGCGTCTTTCACCACGCTGGAAAGCAGCGTCCCGTGGTGCGGCACGCCGGTAATGAACGGCGGACCGTCGTAAAACACGTAACCTTCGCTTTTCGGGCGCTGCTCTACCGATTTTTCAAACGTTTTGTTCTTTTTCCACTGCTGCACCAAATCTTTTTCGTATTCCAGCGCGCGGCGGCGGGTGTTTGCTTTGAACTTCATTATGCTTCCTCCACTTCTTTATGCTGATCAGGGTCAAACGGCGGGGTGCATGGCACTATTAGCGTCAGCGTTCCGTTCCAGGCATATTGTTTGCCGGTTTCAATCGACACGACGTCGCCCTCGCCCACCTCAAGCGTGTCGCCGTTTCTATTGATAAACTGCCCGCTGCCATGAAGCACGTACGCCATCTCGTAGCTCACTTCATTCATCACCCAGCCGCGTTCCGGGTACCGCCCGGTCAGCTCGATTTTTGCCAGGTCCATGCTCGCGCCATCAACGGCGTAACCTACACCCTTGCAAACCGGGCTGTTTTCGAATGAACTTCCTTCGAGTCTCACCGCTTCCCTCCTCCATCTAGAAAATGCACTTTTGTCATAAATCTTCCGTCTTTCATTGATTCGATTTCGTAATCCAGCTTACCCCGCTCGTAAACCTTGCGGTACATCTGCTCAATTGCTTTGCCGTTGTCGGCGCAGCTAAATTCATGCCAATCATCATCAGGAAGCTCAATTGTATCGCTACCACCAGCCCAATTTTCATTGATCTTGCCAAGGTAGTAGTCGAAGGTACTGCCAGTCCAATTCGTGCCGAGTCCATAAAGAAATTCGCCAGGAAAAAGCGCGCGCATTTCGTTCCAGAACTGCCCAAGCTTCGTGATTTGGCTGTAATTTTCATCTACCGAAATCGTCCTTTTTATGCCAACGAACTTCATTGCACATCTCCTTTCCTGATCATTTTTACTTCTGGAATCTTACCATCAATGAACGTTTCGGAGTCTGGGATTTCTTCGATCGTGAATTGCGGCTTTTCTTCCACGGGCGTCCTTTCTTAAAACAAAAAAATCCCTTCTTAGCCACTGGAATCCGCGGTTCGCGGACGGTACCATCCAGTTTCTAAAAAGAGATTCTCTTTAGCGCTCAATTGTTCGCCGTAACGTCGCGTGCACGCCTGGGTTCTACTGGGCCGGAGCTTTTCTTCCCTGGAACATTCGCGGGTGATAGCCGCTCACTCACCTTTTATAGGTAAGATGCTTCTGATGTGTATTTTACTCTGCTACGCAACAGTTTTCAACTCCCTATTCCATTTCAACGCCAAGCAATTGGAAAAACTCTTCGTGGTCTATGTCGTGTTCGTAGGCAAGCGAAGCCAAATTGCCCAAAAAATCATTATCATCATCGGGGTTATCGCCTTCCAAATCGCTGATAACGTCCTCTTCAAGCCCCCACCCCAATTCCCGGTTTAGCCGGGCAAGCCTAAGAAGGATGTCATTCCGACTGAGTAGCGGTTGCTCGGATGTCGGCTCAGTATTGAAATGACCTATCTCAGGGTTCTTCACACGTTTTACCTCAGCCAGTAACTGTCTTTTACGGCCGGCTGTTTTTGCCACCAGCCCGCCAGGCTCCACTTTTGCTGAGCAAGACCCCCGCCGATTACCCACAGCGCGGCAATATATACGATATGGTCGTCAATTACCGGGTTTGTCTTGAGCGGCAAGCTAGCCATCCACATTAAAAGCAACATGACCGAGCCGCTGATAACGCTCAGCCGCACCGCAATGCCAAGCAGCAGCCCTGCGCCAATGCCCAGTAGCCCCAGCATAAACAGCCAGTCGCAAACCGGGTTACCAGCCATCGCATTGAAAACGTCGGCAAACGGCCCTTCCACGCCCTTTAAAAAACCGGTCGTCGGGCTGCCGCCATTTAGCCATGATTTGGCCGCCGGCGTCGCAAAGCCAAGCCCGAGCAGCTTGTCAAAAAACGCCCACAAGAAAACGAGCCCTAATAAAATCCGCATTGCGGCCGCCGCATACCAAACTTGTTCGTTCGCCCTGCTTGCTTTTATTTTTGTTGCCATGCTGCCCTCCTT
>CBIMUR010000126.1:0-2490 GCA_966247155.1 uncultured bacterium | reverse complement strand
TGTAGCCATGAAGATTGCGTCGTGGAACGTAGAAGGGCGGCTTGCTGGCTACCAAAAGGAAGGGCGGGGCACGGCCGGGCATATTTTGCTCGGCATTCAGCAGCTTAACGCCGACGTGCTGGTATTGCCGGAATTCTACATGAACGCGTTGGCGGACGGTGTGCGCGGCCAGCTGGAGAACATGGGCTACGCGCTGTTTGAAACGGCCTATAACGACCAAAATCAGAGTAAGGACGAGCGCGAAAAATGGGGAGAAATGCACGTCGGTGTACTGAGCCGGCTGCCGGTAAGAAACGTGGAAATCATACGGCCGGGCGGCGTGCGCAATTTGCTAGCGTGCCAGGTAGAAGACCCGGAGAGCGGCCAGTTCTTTCGTATCGTTGCCACGCATCTCGACGACCGCACGGAAGCCCTACGGATCAAGCAAGTAGAAGATTTAGTAAGAATAATCAACCAAACGCGCATGCCGACGGTCGTGCTGGGTGACTTTAACGCCATGTGGCCGCAAGGGCGGGCGCGGCTGCTACGTACGGGGCCGGCGCGCTTTTTGGCGAAGCGCATGCCAGTGCCGGGACTTCGTTTTGTCGCGGAGCGGGTGGTGGAGATGGCCGAAGGGACGGCGCTTGGTTTGCTGGCGGCAGGCACGAACCTGCGCGACGCCGACCCGCGCCGGCGCCCGACGGCGACGCCAAAGATGCGGTACTTGCCGTATTTGCCAAGCGTGCGGCTCATACAAATCGACCACATGCTCGTATCGCCGGAAATAAAGATAAGCGGCTTCACTATCGATAAAGACGGTGGCTCCGACCACCGAGCGATCTCGGCGGTGCTTATGCTAAAAAGCCGGTAAACACTAGACAAAACCGCCCAACTGTGCTATTATGAAGCTATTGCATTCGATGAATATCGAGCCTCTTTCAAAGATGCGCGCACTAATATTCGCTACAAAGTAGCCGGCGCCACCACCGAAATATCCTCTCGCTGTTCTCCCTAAAGGCTACGCCTTTCTGATTGCATACAGCTATCAACCGAATAACGAAAGGGTTATTATTTATGGCATTTCAACAGCGGCGCAGTGGCCGCCCAAACCAAGCACGCAGTTTTGGTGGTAACAGAGGTGGCGGACGCCGTGGCGGCGGCAAGCGCGGCCCCGCGAAAAAGTTCATCCATCCGTCGAAGTTTATCAACAAGGCTAAAGACTACGAAGAAAAACCGTACGAAGCGGCACATAAGTTTTCGGACTTTCCGTTTGGCGCCGAGCTGCACCACAACATCACTAAGAAGGGTTTTGTGACGCCAAGCGCCATTCAGGACCAGTCGATTCCGCACATTATCGCCGGCAAAGACGTGATTGGTCTGGCGAACACGGGTACCGGCAAAACCGCAGCTTTCCTGCTGCCAATTATCGAGCGCCAAAGCGGCATTATGCTGCGTCCGAGCGTGCTAGTGGTAGCGCCTACCCGTGAGCTTGCCCAGCAGATCAACGACGAGCTGCGCGAATTTAGCAAAGGCCTTGGCCTGTACTCCACGCTGATCGTTGGGGGTGTTAATATCGACCGTCAGATCCGCGAGCTGAAGCGCCGCCCGCATTTTATTATCGGTACGCCGGGCCGCCTGAAGGACCTGCTGCAACGCCGCGAGCTGCAGCTGAAAAACATGACCACGCTGGTGCTCGACGAGGCCGACCGCATGCTGGACATGGGCTTTTTGCCGGATATCCGCCAAATCGTAGGTGCCATGCCGCGCGAGCGCCAGACGCTGTTTTTCAGCGCGACCATTACGCCGGAAATCGAGGCGCTGACGAAGGACTTCTTGAACGACCCGGTGACCGTATCAGTACGCACGGGCGAAACCAGCGACCACGTTGAGCAAGACGTGATCGAGGCGCGCGACAAAGCGCACAAAATGGAACTGCTGATCGACCTGCTGCAAAAAGACGAGTACGAAAAAGTGCTGGTTTTCGGCGAGACGAAATTCGGCGTGCAGCGCCTGAGCGACTACCTGGACGCGCGCAAAATCCCATCAGCCGCGATCCACGGCAACAAAAACCAGTCGCAGCGCCAACGTGCCCTGAAACAAATTAAGGACGAGCGCGTGAAAGTGCTGGTGGCTACCGACGTGGCAGCCCGCGGCCTGGACATCCCGAACGTCTCGCACGTGATCAACTTTGACACGCCGCAAACGTACGAAGACTACGTCCACCGTATCGGCCGTACTGGCCGTGGCGGCGCGCGTGGCCGGGCGCATACGTTTATCGACCAGCGGTAGCACGGAGCACTACTCTTGTGAGCGAACGATACAAACCTATTCGGGACTGGCTTGAATACCTGAAGGACCGGCCGGCCACAGAAGTGCCGGGTCTGCAGTATGCTGTGTCGCAGGACGGCGCAATGGTCGTGAGTGGGGCGCTGGGGTGCGCGGACAGAGAAACGCAGGCGCCTATGACGGTGCAGCATATGACTCCAAGCGGCTCTATCACGAAGTCGATGA
>CBIMUR010000125.1:0-2512 GCA_966247155.1 uncultured bacterium | reverse complement strand
TCTTTCTTGCTATTGGTAATTGCCAGCACGTGGCCGCCGCGGGCGTTTACTTCGGCCAGCCCGCTGACGGATTTATCGAACAGCCAGCCTTCCTGTAGCAGCATGACTTCGAAGAACCTGTCATCGATCAGTGCGATCGGCCCGTGTTTCAGCTCGCCCGTGGCATAGCCTTCCGCCTGCATGTACGAAATTTCCTTCAACTTTAAAGCGCCTTCCAGCGCTACCGGAAAGAGTGTGTCGCGGCCCAGAAACAAAGCGTGCTCGTGCGCGGCATATTTTTTTGCCACCTTGGCGATTTCCGTCCTGTGCTTTTTTATCGTCCGTTCGATTTCATCCGGCAACAGTGAAAGCTCACTCACGTATTCAGCCACGCGCTGCGCGTCGGCACCCTTTGCCTGCGCCAGCTGCAGGCCGAACATCGTCATAGCTGCCACCTGCGACGTGAACGCCTTGGTGCTGGCCACCGAAATTTCCGGCCCGGCGTGCACGTATACGCCGCCATCTACCTCGCGCGCGATGGTCGAGCCCACCGCGTTTATGATGCCCAGCGTCCGCACGCCGCGCCGCTTGATCTCGCGCAGACAGGCCAGCGTATCGGCCGTCTCGCCCGACTGCGACACTACCAGCGCCACGCTGTTTTTTGGCATATGGAACGAGCGGTAGCGGAATTCGGAGGCGATCACCACGTCGACGGTCAGGTCGTCGACCAGCTGTTCGAGATAATACGATGCCAAAAGGCCGGCATAATAAGCTGTGCCACAGCCCACGATAGTAACGTGCTCGACGCTGCGCAACTGCTCCGGCGTCATATTTAGGCCGCCCAGCTGCACGCGTTTTTCTTCCGGGATAACGCGGCCGTTCAGGGTAGCGCGGAGCGTCTGCGGCTGTTCGCTGATTTCCTTTAGCAAGAAATGGTCGTAGCCTTGCTTTTGGATGGCCTGCATGTCCACTTCGATCGTCTCTACCTTTGCCGAAATCGGCTGCGCGTCGAGGTCCTGCAACTCCACGCCGTCGCGCCTGCAGATTGCCATTTCACCGTCGTTCAGGTAGATTGCCCGCGAAGTATGGCCTACCAATGCCGAAGCGTCGCTAGCGATCAGCGTCTCACCATCGCCCATGCCGATAATCAACGGGCTGCCCGAGCGCGCCACGACGATTTCATCGGGGCTCTGCAGCGAAACGACGGCAATGCCATACGTGCCCACCACCAGTTTCAGCGCTTGGGCGACCGCCTGGCATAGCGTCGTTTTTTCGTCGTAAAAGGAGTTTATCAGTGCCGCCAGCACTTCGGTGTCGGTTTTGCTGGCGAACTTGTGGCCTTTCAGCTCGGCTTTTAATTCTTTGTAGTTTTCAATGATACCGTTGTGTACGAGGTAAATATCACCGGCCTTGTGCGGGTGGGCGTTCGCCATGCTTGGCTCGCCATGCGTGGCCCAGCGCGTGTGGCCTATGCCTACGGAATCACTTTTCGCGTTTTCCGAGACCAGCTTTCCCAGTTCAGTAACTTTACCTTTGGCGCGCAACAGCGTCGCTTTTTCCGCCTCGCTGACCGTCGCGATCCCGGCCGAATCCTACCCTCGGTACTCGAGCCGCCGTAGCCCGCCCAGCAGCACGTCCTGCGCCTCACGCTTTCCGATATAGCCGACAATCCCGCACATGAACCCTCCTATTTACTTTTTCATTATACGCCCGCTACGGAATATACCGCACGTCGGTTGGCGAGAGACGTAAAAGTCCTTCGTCGTTGCGCCGCTGGTCGAGGTAATGCGCCGTAAAGCCCACCGAGCGGCTCAGCACGAACAGCGCGTTGAAAAACTCAATGTCCACCAACTCTTTCAGCTGTTGCTTGCCGTAGCCAAGTTCCGACTCCAAAATGTCGAGCAGCACCGCCGCGATAGCGCCGTCCACATTGAGAATGAGAATGTCCTTTTTGGCCGTCGTGACTTTTTCTACCGATCGGGCAAAGGCAAGGTAGCGGTCGCCGTTGCTATTGCCAGAGAACTTCATTAAGGCTTGCACGCGCGGGTCGGGCATGTCGAGACGGTATTTTTTGTGGCCGATACCCGGAATAATACCGCCGCCTTTCGCGATATTTTCCACGAACTCGCGTGCAGGAGTTTCGTTTACCGCGCCTTCCAGCCAATTGCCGGCCGCCGCATTGATAGCGCCGCCAAAGCGCGGGCCGATCGTCAGCATGCCGGCAGCCAAACTTGATACCAGGTCTTTTCCGGCTCGCGCCGCCACGATAGTATTTACCGCGCCCGAAACGTACGGGCCGTGGTCGACCAGCATCCGTAAAATGTAGTCGGTAAATCCAATCGCTTTTTTCGACTCTACCGGCGCGCCCAGCAGCATAGAGAGCACCAGCGACGCCAGGCTCTGGCTTTCCACCGTTTGCAGCAGCTCTTTTCCAAGCAGCTGCGTCTCGCCGTTTTTGTCGCCGGAAATGTGGCTGACGATCAGGCTCTTTTTGCGCTCGCCGATCGTCTGCTGCGAGACGATGCGGTCACCA
>CBIMUR010000124.1:0-2537 GCA_966247155.1 uncultured bacterium | reverse complement strand
GGCGAGCTCCACACCCCAGAAGGGCCGTACCTGAGCCACCAGCTGTTCCAGGAAATAAACGGCCTGGCCCCCGACAGCGAGCTGCCTATAGACGACCTCATATCTTTTCAGCAGGGCAATATCAGCCTGGCCGAGACATACGCCTACCCGCTAGCCGAGGCAGAAGAATTACTAGCGACCCATCGCGCGCAGGTCATTGCGCACCAGCGCGACATCCTTGCCAAGCTCGAGGCCGGCACCATCGAATCTTGGGAAGAACTTCTGCGCCACGACCTCGCGTTCATCGAGAAACACCGCGCGTAGCCACCTTGCGAAATTACCGGCTATTCGGCATAATGTTGCATAAGCAGTATATTACCTAAATAGGGGGCTTACCATCAAACCGCTGACGCTGACACGTTTTTGGCACCGCCGTATTTGCGAGGCGGTCATGCTGGTGGCGGCCGTGGTTTTGGCGCTATATTTCTGGGCGTATTTTAATGTAGATATCACTAATATTGGCGCGTCGCTCCTGGTAAGCGACACGGCGGCAGTTTTAGCCGGGGCCGCGCTGGCCGCCAGCATCGTCTCGTACCTCTGGGCACCAAAAAAATACATCTTCTGGGGATCCCTGGGCGCGTACTGCGTACTGTGCCTTACGTCAGCCACGCTTATTTTAAACACCGGCGGTACGTCGTCGCCATTCCTGGCACTGTGGATGGCGGTAGCGGTATTTGCCGGGGTATTCGGCATGTTCGGGCTGTTGCCGCTGGCAGGCGCCATTGCCGCGTATCTCGCCATGCAAATCATAGAAGGCGCTTTTAGCAGCGAGGTGCTCGTTGCCGTCATGTTCGCGGGCCTGCTGCCACTCGGCGCCAGCTACCTTATATGGCGCAACAAGGCCAAAGAAACCGATGGCGACGACCGCGCTTACCGCGAGCTTGCCAGCGAGCTCAGCCAGGTAGCGGGGAAGTCGGAGGTCGTCATTAACGCCATTGCCGACGGCGTGATCGCGCTCGACAGCCACGGGGTCATCCAGCTTATCAACCCGGCCGCGCAGCAAATTATCGGCTGGGGCAAACAAGACGCGCTGTCGCTCGATTACAAGTCGGTACTGAAGCTTGTCGACGCCAATGACGCCGAGCTGACACCGGCCAATGACCCCATCAGCCAGACCCTCGCCACCAACAAAGAAACCGCCGTCAGCAACCTGACCCTCATCACCAATTCCGGCAAAAAAATCCTCGTCTCCATCGTCGTCTCGCCAGTAGGCCAGCCGGGGTCGGGCGTCATCGTGGTGTTTCGCGACGTCACGATGGAAAAACGCGAAGAACGCCAGCAGGCCGAGTTTATCAGCACGGCCGCGCACGAAATGCGCACGCCGGTCGCGTCCATCGAAGGCTACCTCGGCCTGGCGCTTAACCCCAACACCGCGCAAATAGATGAAAAAGCGCGCGACTTCATCAACAAAGCCCACGCCTCTGCCCAGCACCTGGGCCGCCTCTTCCAAGACCTGCTCGACGTCTCAAAGGCTGAGGACGGCCGCCTGTCAAACAACCCGAAAGTTGTTGACATCGTTGCCTTCGCGCACGATATCACCCAGGGGCTCAGGCAAAAAGCCGAAGAAAAGGGCCTGCGCGTCATCTTCAAGCCCCAGCCCGGCGACGACGAGAAAAGCGGCGAGCGCCGGCTCAACCCGGTCTATTACGCCAACGTCGACAACGACCATCTGCGCGAAGTATTTTCAAACCTGGTAGAAAATGCCATCAAATACACGCCCAGCGGCGACGTCACCATCGACGTGCAGGGCGACAACGAGCACGTCACCATCAGCGTGGCCGACAGCGGCATCGGCATCCCGAAGGAAGACCAGGCGCACCTTTTCCAAAAATTCTACCGGGTAGATAACAGTGAAACGCGCGAAATCGGCGGCACCGGCCTGGGCCTGTACCTCAGCCGCCGCCTTACCGAGGCGATGAACGGCCGCATCTGGGTAGAGAGCGAATACAAGCGGGGAAGCACGTTTTACGTCGAACTTCCGCGCCTCGACCACGAGGAAGCCCAGCGCCTCATAGAGTCAGCCGGCATGCAGGAGGAAGCAGAAGTACCGGCCATCAGCCCAGCTGCCACCGCCACGCCGCTGGAAAGCCTGCCACCTGCCAACGAGCCGGCCATGACGACCGACGAGACCGTTTACACCAACACCCCGGTTAAAACGGTGGTCCAGCAGCTACAGGCCATTCCCACCCAGCAGCCGCAAGCGGTACCGCCGCCCGTAGCTGCGCCCCCTACGCCACCCGCGCAACCGGCAGCAGCCCCGGTGCCGCCACAGCCCCAGCAACCTGCGCCAGCCCCGCAGCAATATGCCGCGCGTCCACCGCGCCCCAACGTGCCGCTTGCCAGCATCGAGAAAAACCCGCACGAATACATCCACACCCGGCCAGATGGCGTTCCCATTCCGCCGAGAGGCCAAAAATAAGCATAAGGGCTATAGTATTTTTTACGCGCCTTAGGTAAAATAAGGATAATATGACCAAAATACTACTGGTAGAAGACGA
>CBIMUR010000123.1:0-2580 GCA_966247155.1 uncultured bacterium | reverse complement strand
CGTACCTGAGCGTGGGCAACAAATACGCGCTGCCCTCTCCTTCGCAAAATACCGACCAGTTCGTGGGTGACGTGGCGAAAGTTGCCTACTGTGCCGGCACCACCACGGCAAGCGTGAACGACTGCCTGGCGACGGAAGTTCCTGTTGCGGGCGCGTCCGAGCCGGAAGATCCAACTCCCGATCCAGAAGAACCGCCTGTGCCAGCTATCCAAGAATTCGTGACCAACCAAAGTATCGAGGCTAACCTCACCGGCTGGACCGGCGTGTACAACAGCACTTCGCAGAACTCCCGCGTGAGCGGCGGCTTTGATGGCGCCTACAGTCTGCGCTCGGTCAACAATACCTCCAGCACGGGCAGCAACGGCTTTATTAGCAAGCCAAGCTGGATCGACGGTACGAACAGCGCCACCGTTTCCGGCAAAGTATACACCGGTAGCCTGTGGGTCAAACCGGACGTGGCCGGGCAAAAGATCAACCTCTACCTGCGTGAGCGCAACGCGAGCGGCAGTACGGTTGGTTCGAAAACCGTGACCATCACGACTACGTCAACCGGCTGGGTGCAGATTACCAACGCCTACACTGCAAAGCAAACCGGCAGCAGTCTTGGCTTTTACGTGTACGGCACGAACATTGGCGCACACAAGGGCTTTAACGCGGATATGCTGAGCCTGAGCACGCCGAACTAGCCTTGCTTGCGGGTGGCTGGCTAATGCCCATCGGTAGCGGTGGGCATTTTGCGTAAGGTGTGGCCTCTTGCTAGGCTTTGGTTGCGCGGAGCGCAAGAGCCTGCTATAACTAATGGTAAAGCAATAGCAGTAACCTGGAGACAATCCTCTCATGTACGATTCGCAACCGCCGCAAACGGGCAACAAGCTTACCAATTTTATGCGGAGGATGTCGCGCAAAAAGCGTATCGCGCTGGCGTGCTCCTTCGTTATTGTGCTCGTGGCTGGCGCGGCCGGGCTCAGGGCGCTGCAGCTGGCGAACTGCGACGTGCTGGTTTCTACCTGCCCGTCTTTTTTGAACGTGACGCAATCGCCGCAAGCGAAGACTGAGGCCGGAATCGGCACTGGCGGGCAGAAAGCCGTTACCGGCCTGGCCATGACCGGCGACTGCAAGCTGAACGCCAAATTAGCCAGCGCCTGCCGCCCGCTTATCGGCGCGACTAGTAATAACTACCCGGGCGTTAGCGGCTGGAAAAACTCCATCGACTACCTGGAAAAACGCGCCGGCCGGCCGCTCGATATCGTGCACAGTTACCACAGCCCGACGCAAACGTCTATTAATAAAGACGAAAAGCATTTTTTGAGCCGGGGCAACACGGCGTTATACATGAACTGGAAGCCCGACGCGAACTGGGGGCCAGCCGGCGGCAGCAACGCGACGGTTAATAGCCGGATCGACCAAATGGCCAGCTCTATCAAGGCGCTGGGCAACCAGAAAATCTACCTCACTATTTACCACGAGCCGGAAAACGATATTTCAGCCGGCGGCAGCAAATGTTCCACGGCCAAAGGCCACCGCGGCACGACCGAGGAATATCGCAACATGTGGAAGAACGTCCGTAAGCGCTTTGACGCGAAGGGCGTAAAAAACGTCGTCTGGGTGATGAACTACATGGGCTGGAAGGGCTGGGACTGCGCCGTAAAGGACTTGTGGCCGGGTAATGACCTGGTCGACTGGATCACCTGGGACCCGTACACCAACGACAAAAGCACGTTCAAAAAAGACATGACCCGTTTTTATGACTTTTTGGCAGCCAACACCGATGCCAAGCACAACTTCACCTCAAAAAATTGGGGCATCGCCGAAATGGGCTACGAGGGCTCCGACCAAAAGAAAGCCTACAAATACTACGATGACATTCTCAGCGTCGTAAAGAAAAACGAGCTGCCTCGCCTTAAAATGTATCTCTTCTTCGACATGAGCGCCGCGGGCTTCGGTGGCCCGTCGGGCTGGGACGCGCGTATCGGCTATGCGCATAACAACAAAGTTGACGCCACCGAGCAGAAACACTTCAACGCGATGTTTAATGGCATTGCCGGGCTTGGCAAAGTGCAGCAGCCGCCAGAGCCGACTCCAACCAACCCCGACGCGCCAGTGAAGACGCCCGCCCAGCCAAAGACTGGTGGCGACGGCAAAGTTTCTATCCCGACGCCGCCGAAACAAGGTAGCGGTCCAGCCTCCCCTATCTCCGTGCGCGGGCTTGAAAACGGCACGACGGTCGGCGGTACGGTGAAAATATCCGGCGTTACCAATACTAAAGCCCGCGTACAGCTTGTAACTATGCGCGTCGACGGCAAGTGGATTGCGACGGACTGGAAAGCGCCCTACACCTTTGCGCTGGATACCAAGAAACTAAAGCCCGGCAAGCACAGCCTGCTTCTCCGCGTGCAGGCGGCTGGTAAGAAATACGATTCCGCCACGGTCGACTTTACGGTGAACAATGCCACCGTATCCCGCGAGCCTATTACCATGGCTGGTATTGCGAACGGCGCGACGCTACGCGGCGTCGTGGGCGTGCGCGGCACGACGCGCCCGCAAGACAGCGTGAAGCTCGTCACGCTGCGTGTCGATGGC
>CBIMUR010000122.1:0-2582 GCA_966247155.1 uncultured bacterium | reverse complement strand
TTGGCCGGCACGAAGGTAGCATAAAAATGCGCCTGCAAAAGCATTTTGGCGAAGAAACCGTCTTGTAAAGCCGCGCCACCAGAAGTATACTTGCGAATTTCATAAAAATGTGTCAAAATAGAACGACTATGAGTATCGAACGGCCGGATGTCCTATTTTATGACAGCGAAAAAAACACGGAGTTCCGGGAGGCTCTCGTGGATCTTACGAGGCAGGCGTGCAACGCTGCCCACGAAAATGGCCCATATACTCCACAAGATGCTAGCGCCGGCGCTTGGCATAGGGTGGTCATCGATTTGGACACCGGGGATGAGCAGTGCGAATACAGCGTTTATAATGAGAAAGACGACCCTTTCGTAGAAGTATGCTCGGTTGCCTACACGGACGTTGGCGATCTCACAGACGAAGCGGCCCGGCTTATCCATGAGGAAATGTGCGAGTCGGCTGGCCGTCACGGAGGGGTAGTCTATGACGTAGGAGAGGTAAAGGGGGCCCGGGTGGAAGTGTTCACCCGCCGGGCGTTTTTTGTCCAGTTGGACAGTGGTGACATAAGCATAAGGACTGATTTTGGCTATACAGTTGACGACATGGAAGTGCGAATTGCCACCAGCCGTATCGTGCTAGATGACCCTGGGGCAGAGGGGCGGAGCGAGAGAATGTTTGGCAAAGATGACGTGCAGGAATTCGCACGGGCACTCGTAGAGACAGGGCTTGTGGACGAAGCCGACAAAGCGAGGCTTTTGGGGCGGTTCTAGTTATTTCAGCCGCGCGATCTTAATGCTGCCATCGGTGACGTAAAAAGTGCGTACCTGCTGGCCGCGGAAGCGCAGCGTTTCGCCCGGTTCGCTCATGTGGATCTCGTCAACCGCGCCGATGTTTTCCAGCGTTTCGATGATATAGTCGCGCTCGCGGTCGGCCTCGTGGCTGCCGCCGTGAATGAACTGCCCGGTATGCCACTGGATATCGAGTGCCCGCACATCCTCGGTTGCCGCGCCGATCCACATTTCCTTCTCGCCTACGAAAAGGTGGCGCAGCTTTTGCGACCAGAACGAAAACGCGTAGTGGTGCTTTTGGTCGAAATGCACGGGCGGCTCTTCCATGCGCCAAAACCGCACATGGTGGCGCGTCCGCGGGCTGTTTCTGCCGTTCGTTGGGATCTCGAACCCGATATCATGAGGGCGGTTGAAAAGATAGAGATTGCTGAGCGGCGCACGCCGGTAGGGAAGGTTGAAAATGAAGGCGGCCACTTCGCGCAGGCCCGTCTTGAACGTTAGCGGGTCGGCAGTGTACCAGCCGGCTTCGTTCATGGCGTGCTCGAGATGCTTGCGGTCGGTGACGATCAGCGCGATATTCACCGGGTCGGACGGCCAGCCGTCGCCGGTGGTAACGTAGAGCGGAATGTGGTCGGGCTTGATGAAAATACGGAACAGCCGGATAAGCAGCGGCACCACGCCGTAAACGAACGCGCAGTAGAGCAGCAAAATGGCAAAAAAGGCCGGGACTTTCTCGTGGACGTACGGGTAGACTTTGGTAATGGCAAACCATGCCAGGTACAACCCTAGCGCAAAAATTACCAGCCGCCACAGGAGGCGGAGCAAAAACCCGATCATTCCTCTATTTTACACCACAAGGCACGCCCGCGTCGCATTTCCCGCCGTGGCGGCATCCCGGCCGTAGTATAATGGGGAAGTATGCAGAAAAAGCCAAGCTTGACGTTTTCGAAAAAATTTTTATGGGGAGCAGCGACCAGCGCGCATCAGGTGGAGGGCGGCAACCACAACCAGTGGTCGGTTTGGGAGTTGGAAAATGCCAAATCTAAGGCCACCCAGGCGCTTCACCAGTGGGAAGATCTGGAAAATTGGGAGGACATAAAGGCCGAGGCGCAAAACCCCGACAGCTACGTATCGGGCAAGGCGGCCGACCACTACGAACGCTATGAGCAAGATTTTGATTTGCTGCAAAAAATGAACATGAACGCGCTGCGTTTCAGCGTGGAGTGGTCGCGGGTCGAGCCGGAAGAAGGCGCCTGGAACGTGGCAGCGGTCGAGCATTACAAAGCGTACGTGGCCGAGCTGCAAAAGCGCGGCATTGAGCCGGTCGTGACGCTGTTTCACTTTACGTTGCCGGTGTGGTTCGCGGCGAAGGGCGGGTTTGAAAAGCGCGCCAACGTAAAGTATTTCGTGCGGTTCGCCGAGAAAATTGTGAGCGAGCTGGGCATCAGCGTGCGGCTGATTTTGACGGTGAACGAGCCGCGGGTATACGCGCGCGAAAGTTATCTTTTAGGCAACTGGCCGCCAAATGTCGCCAGCAAAACGGCCTACCTGCGCGTGCTGAACAACCTGGCCTACGCGCACAACAAAGCGGCCGACGCCATCCACGCGCTAAACCGCCGCTACCGCGTGTCGGTGGCGAAAAATTCGGCCTACGTGTACGCGGGCGACGATGCCGCGCTGAGCCGCAAATATGCCGGGCTGCTACAGTACGAAGCCGATGATTACTTTTTGAAAAAGGTAATAAAGCGCTGCGATTTCCTTGGCGTGAACTATTATTTCAGCGACCGCGTGTATGGTTACCGCGTGCAC
>CBIMUR010000121.1:0-2646 GCA_966247155.1 uncultured bacterium | reverse complement strand
TGGTTGCGCTACTGTACCGCCGAAACGTTCTTGCGCCACAGGCCAGGCTGAGGGGAAAGATTCGTTTACTACTGATTGCATACGTTATTAATATACTACCGCAACGTAAGTTGTCCTAGTGTGGTCTTAGTGCTAATTCATAAAAATACATCTTGCGTAAGTAATAATTTGCGCTATCATGGAATGAACGCAACATAATTCCGCTCATCCGTACTGGCTGAACGACAGAGGGGTAGACCATGGACGTAAAAATCTCCGCAACATTGGCAATTAATGAGGCAATTGCAGAGCGGAGGCGGCGCGGGTTGCCGGCCCTTGCGATGGGTTTTGGGGAGGCGGGACTACCCGTTCATCCTGCCTTGCGGGAAAAACTTGCCGAAGCGACAGACCAAAACGGCTACGGGCCCGTAGCGGGAAGCCTGGAACTTCGTGAAGCTGTAGCTGGTTATTGGACGCGCCGTGGTATTGAGACGGGCGCAGATTATATCGTGTGCGGGCCAGGCAGCAAGCCGCTGCTTTACGGCCTTATTTTGGCAATCGGTGGCGACGTCGCTATCCCTGCGCCTAGTTGGGTCAGCTATGCGGCGCAGGCACGCCTGCTGGGCGGCAACCCGCTGTTGGTGCCGACGCTTCCGGGGCAAGGCGGCGTGCCCAACCCGGAGCTGCTGGCAAGCGCGGTCGACGAGGCGCGTGCCGAGGGCAGGAATATCCGCTCGGTGATTGTCACGCTTCCGGACAATCCTACGGGTACCGTCGCTGGCCAGGATACGATTACCCGGCTGTGCGAGGTGGCCGAAAGCCGTGACCTCACGATCATATCCGATGAAATTTACCGCGACCTTATTTTTGACCCGTCGGTCGAGCTTGTCAGCCCCGCGAGCATCGCGCCCGACCGCACGGTAGTTACCACCGGCCTTAGTAAAAATCTGGCGCTTGGCGGCTGGCGCATCGGTGCTGCGCGCCTGCCCGACAGTCTTTATGGGCGTAAACTCCTCTCAAGACTGAAGGGAATCGCCAGCGAGGTGTGGTCGAGCATGCCGGCACCTATGCAGCACGCCGGCGCCTACGCGTTCAGCGAGCCTGCCGAGCTGACGGAGCGTATTGCGGCCAGCCGGCGCCTTCACGCTGCCGTCGCGACAGCCGTAGCGGACCGTTTCAGGGCGGCCGGCGCAACCGTCGCCCAGCCGCAGGGCGCGTTCTATCTCTACCCAGATTTTGAGGCGTGGCGCGAACAGCTTGCCGAGCACGATATTACCACTGGTGCTAGCTTCACCGAGTTCCTTTTGAACGAATACGGTTTGGGGGTGCTGCCCGCCAACGAATTCGGCGAACCGGCCAGCGCGCTGCGTATGCGTGTGGCCGTGAGTTTGCTGTATGGCGAGACGGAAGCCGAGCGCGAAGAAGCGCTTGCGGCAGAAAACCCGCTGGAATTGCCCTGGATTCGCAAATCTCTTGACCAGCTGGAAGAGATTTTGTCCAGCGCGAAGAAAGAAATCTACCAGGCGCAGAACGTTACCATATAGGCCGGCCGGGGTGCCGTCGTGACAAGATAGATGCTATCCTGGAATAGTATGGTTTTCCTCTACAACCACGAATTACGGTTGAACGAAGAGCTGGAAAGCGATATCTGGAGATATTATGGTGCCCGCGTCTTAGCGTGCACCGCCCCGGGCGATATTATTCAGCTGGATCCTGCGCTTCGGGAAGAATACCCTGTGATACTGCGCCACTACGAAACGGTAGGAATTGCCTGTGCCCGGCAGGTTATATGGAGTATCGAGCCGGAACGCGCCCGCGGCTACGCGCATCTGCCACTCAGCACCTATATGTTTAACCGCCAGCTTAGTGATATCTGGCCTGACACCACGCGGCTTCGGGCTGTCGAGGCGTATAACAACAAAAACACGTTTTTAAAATTGTGCCTGCAGCTTGGTCTGCCTGTCCCGAAAACGCATTTTTATGATCAGCAGGCGGCACCGGCCTGGACGGGCGCTTTCCCTGTGTTCGTGAAGAAGACGGTGTCTACTAGCGGGATGGGAGTCTACCGCTGTCAAACGCCGGGCGGCCTGAAGCGGCGGGTCGCCAGCATGAACGAACCGTACCAGCTGCAGCAAGAAGTGGTTGCAGAGGCATTCTTGAACGTACAGTACGAGGCGGATGTAGGCGGCATCGTGCGGCATATCGCTACGACCGAACAGCTGCTGGACGGGTTTGCTCATATTGGGAATAGCTACCCGTCGTCGCATGATCCGCGCGAGGTGACCGACAGGGCTGCACGAGCGGTGGCTAAGGCGGGGGTAAAGGGCATATTCGCTATTGACGTGGCGGTAACCTCCGATGGTGATTACCTCATAATCGAGTGTAATCCTCGCTGGAACGGCGCGAGCTACCCTACGATAGTGGCGGCGCGGCTTGGTGCCAAGGAGTGGCAGTGCCGGACGGTCAAAGTCGCGGCGCGCAGCTTGCACGACATAGCGTTGGGTGACATAGAGTACACGCCGGCACGCGGCAAGGGAATTATCATAATAAGCTGGGGAACGGTAAAGCGAGGAAAACTGAGCGTGTTGGCCGTTGGCGACCCGGAGGAACAGGCCGAATATCTGCGCCGGTTTATAACCCTTGCGGGATAGCCCGCTCGCCGGTTAT
>CBIMUR010000120.1:0-2712 GCA_966247155.1 uncultured bacterium | reverse complement strand
GGCGCTTTGAGGCGTCGTATTTCAGCACCTCGTCTATGTTGACGTCGTAGCCTTTGCGGCGGGCGTTCTCTTGCACGGCCTCGGCATTTTCGCGGATGAAACGGATATCTAACATGCCCCCATTGTACCAAAAACCGCCCCTGTAAGCGAGGCGGTTTTAGTTTATTCGGTCCGTAGCGCCTCTATCGGGTCGAGCTTGGCGGCTTTTCTAGATGGGAAGTAGCCCGCCAGCACGGCGATGAGCATGAGACTGAGGATGAGGACAACGCTCGTTATCGGGCTGAATTGCAACAACTCCGTCCCTTTTTCAAGTTCCAGACTTTTGGCGATCCACGGGTTCAGCAAGCTGGTGGCAAAAGCCAGCAGCGTGCCGATCGCGCCACCAAGAAAGCCCACCCACGCCGCCTCGTAGCGGAACAGCCGCCCAATGTCACGCCGGCGCGCGCCCAGCGCTTTCATCAGGCCAATTTGCTGCGTGCGCTCCAGCACGCTGATGTACTGCGTGTTGATGATGCCGAAAATCGACGCCAAAATCGCCAGGAAGCCAAAGCCCGCCGCGCCGTACTGCACCACGTTGATAAACTGGAACAGCACTTCCTGGATATCTTTGAGCGAGAACGCCTCGTAGCCAGCATTTTTAATGGCATCTTTCACCGCTTCGACGTCGGCGCCGTCTTTCACGCGCACGTTCGCGCCCATGTACTCGCCGCTTGTGGGCATGCCTGCGGTCTGGTAGTCATACAATGCTTTGCCATCTTGCGTAGAGATATGCAGCGCCGCCTCGTAGTGCAGCACGGTGGCCGATTTTTTATCGACGGCCGCGATAGTGAAAGTTTTATCCTTGCCTTCACGGCCTGGCATACCCCGCACCAGCGACGGTTTTTCAAAATGCACGGTCAGTTTTTTGCCGATGGCGTCCGCCGCGTTTTTAAACCCAAGCACGCCGAGGTAGCTTTCCGGCACCACCACGCTGCCCTTTGGCACTTGGTTGTTTTTCAGCGAACCGGCCGCCAGTGTCATGGCGGTGCGGTCGGCTTTCACGCTCACGTCGGCTTCGTACTTTTTCGCGCCGTCGCCGCGCGTCATGTACGCCGCCTGGATACTATACGCCGGCGTTACTTCCGCGACGTTCTTCAGCGCCTTTATTTTAGCGACGTCTTTGTCGGTCAAAACGCCCTGCTTCGTTTGCTCGCTGGCCGCGCCGTATTCCTTTGGCGCGTCGCTTTTTTCCTCTTGCTTGGCAAACACGGAAATACTGCTGGCGTCGCCGTTGTTCTTTACTAAGTTGTCGGTGTAGGCCTGCCCGCCGGCACCAGCTGCCAGCGCGACCGTTACGGTAAACGCGCCCACGCTAATGGCGAGGCTGGTCAGCAGCGTGCGGGCTTTGGCCTGGCGCAAGCTGCGGCCGGCCCGGCGCACGATATCGCGGGTTTTCATTACTTGCCTCCTTTCGTTTCAATTTTCTCGATTTTGCCGTCTTTTATGTGAATTTGCATGTCGCATTTTTTCGCCAGATCCGGGTCGTGGGTGACGATAATCAGCGTCACGCCGCGCGATTTGTTGTAGCCGAACAGCAGCTTTTCAACCACGTCGCCCGTAGCGCTGTCCAGGTTGCCGGTCGGCTCGTCGGCAAACAAAATTTTCGGGTCGTTGACGATGGCCCGGGCAATGGCCAGGCGTTGCTTTTGCCCGCCGGAAAGGTCGCGGGCGCGGGATTTTTTCTTATCCTCCAACTCCACGGCTTTTAGCGCCGCCAGTATTTTTGCCCGGCGCTTACCGACAGGCACGCCGGCGATTTCCAGCGGCAGGCTCACGTTGTCGTAGCAGGTTTCGTTGGCTTGCACGAAAAAGCTCTGGAAAATAAAGCTCATCTGGTGCGAACGGAACTGGTCGATCGCTTTGGCTTTCAACTTCAGGATATCCTTGCCGTCAATGACAACCTCGCCGCTTTCCGGCCGGTCCAGCCCGCTCATGGCGTGCATCAGCGTGCTTTTGCCGCTGCCCGATTTGCCCAGGATCGCCACGCTGGCACCACTTGGTATGGTAAACGTCGCGTCACTCAGCGCCGTGAACGCATTGTGCTTTTTGCCGTACGTTTTGGTAATGTGCTTTACTTCTATCATTCGGTCTCCTCCCGGCTGGCCACGTCTACCGCCACGCACTGCGTACTAAAGGACGCGGCTGGCTGTCGCTTGCCGTTTATTGTCATCTTTCCCTCCGTAATTCCCGTTATATTCAGTACGGCTTCCTCGGCATGTGCCGGGCAGGCGTCCGGGTGCGTCACGGCCAAGGTGCGCACCGTGCCGGCCAGTACGTCTGCCGACGGTTCCAGCGCGACGTCCAGATGCCGCACTGTCGCCCGGTCCACGGAAACGGCCGAATCCCGCCCCGCGCTAATAACAAGCGTCTCGATCGCGCCTGCCGTCACGTCGAGCTGCGCGCCACCGTTGGCAGCAACCGCCAGCTTGGGCTGGTGCGCCGCTTCGTACTCAACCACCGAGCCACCCTTGGCAGCCAGCGAGCTGAGCGCCGGCCCGTACACGGTGAGCACCGGCAAATCGCAGCCCCACGCCGAGCCGCAATCGGCAGCAGATTGCCTGGCGGTTATTTTCAGCACCGTACCGTCGAGCTCCATGTCCACTTTTGGCATGTCGCTCGCCCGCTGCGCGGTAGCGCGCAGTTTGGCCGACGGCGCGTTCTGGGTCACTACGT
>CBIMUR010000119.1:0-2714 GCA_966247155.1 uncultured bacterium | reverse complement strand
TGGTAGCCCAGCTTGGTCGCCTTTTTCTCGGCTTCGGCGACGCGGGTTTTGTCACGTTCGCTCAGCTCTTTGGCGGCGCCACCAGCCCCTTGTTCGGGCGGGGCGACGAGCGCGGAGAAAAAGCCGCTGACCCACTTGAAATTGAAGCCCCCTCCCCCGCCTGTGCCCAGCAAGAAGCCCAGCGGGTTGCCGTTTTTGACACTCTTGATCCAGCTGTCGGAGGCCTTGTGCCAATCGTCGGCTATGGGGCGCACCAGCACCTGGACCCACAGTTCCTCGCCGGTCGATTCGAGCTTGGCCAGCGTGCCGGTGATGCCGGCCAGCGGGTCAACCTCGAAACTTTGGAAGGTTTTTATGGGTAAAAATTCGCTGTTTGCCAGCGTGATTTCAGAGGTGTACACGACACTATGGCGGCGTTCGTGCGCCACGTAATCTTCCTCGGCGGCGTGGATTTGCACGCTGGGGTACTGCGCGTAAATCTGCCCTTCCACGAAGCTTTGCAGGGTTTTTGGCACCCACACGTAAAACCGGATCTGGCCGTTGACGGAGGCGATTTCAAAGCTCAGGTGTTCTTGGAAGCCGCCGTTGCGCCGCAGCTCGTTGGCGTCGCGCAAGATGCCGTGCAGGCTGGCGAACAGCTGCTCGGCGGCGAGTTCGGACTTGTCGTTGGCCTTTGGAATTTCCAGGACGAGCAGCGTGCTGTCGATGGCCTTGATGCTGTCGATGCGGCGGTAATTGCGGTACGTCAGGTACGCCAAAATAAGTACGATCGGAAGCCAAACGTACCATTGTAGCAGCAAATTAATCGTCCACAAAAGAATGTCCATATCTAGCTCTATTGTCCCATCCCAGCTTATGGTTTGCAAGTGAACTATTTCGCCTGTTCGTCAAGCGCGTAAGTGGCTTTTGCGACGCGTTTGAACTGCGGCTTGCTCTGGAGGTTGAGCAAGATGGTGGTTTCTTTCACCTGGCGGCTTTTCAGCACGCGCTTGACGATCTCGTCGCGGTGCAGCGGCTCGCCCGCCTTCTTGAGGACGTCGGTGATGATGTCGGCGACGGTGCCGCGCGAGAAGCCCCAGTTGTCGAGCGCGTAAATGCCGCGGCCGATCAGGACGAAACGCTTGTCTTTGATCAGTTCGTTGTGAATGGCCTGGGTGGTGACGTCACGCCGCTTAAAATCGCTCTTTTTAATGGCTTTGGCGATGTCGGAAAAGTGCATCGGCTTGCCGTTTTCGGCTAAAATCACGTAGATTTTATCGCGGATGTTCTTTGGGTTGACGGTTGGCCACTTGGCCAGGCCCCAGTTGTCCTTGAGGCTGGCGAGGTGCTTGCTGGTGCTGGCCAGCGCGCGGACCTGGGTGGGGTTTTCGTGGCTGAGTTTTTCGTGCAGCGCTTCGGCCTGCAGCGGCTCGCCGTGCTTTTTCACGGTTTTGACGATCTCGTCGACGTGGCTCTTGATTTTTTTCTCGTCGCCGTATTCCTTGATGCCGACGGCGTGGTGGTAGTTGTCGTTTTCGGTGAGAATAACGAGGTTTGGCGAAAGCTCGGAAATGAACGCAACGTGGGCGCGGTGGCGGGCGTCGTTTTCGCCGTCGACCAGGCGCTGGGTAAGGTCGTGGACGCGGGCGACGCGGCCGTTTTCCGAGAGGTCGCGGATGATCAGGCGCTCAACGTCGCCGATGGCCGGCACTTTGTTTTCTTCGGCGGCGATTTTCAGGCGGATCAGGATGGCTTTTTCCAGCTGGCGGACGCGTTCGCGGGTGATACCGAGGAGCTCACCGATCTGTTCCAGCGTTTCGCGACGGTCAAACAGGCCGAAGCGGCGCGTGATAATCTCGCGTTCGCGCTCCTGCTCGATAATGCCTAGAATGTCGTTCACTGCATTCTTAAGGGTGGTCGCGGTGTCGGTTTTTGCGGATTCGTCCATGTGACGCCTCTGGTCCTTTCTGTCTTTCCTCGGAAGATTAGTTGGTTTTCATCTATATATTTATGATTATAGAACAAAAACTATATGATGTCAAATACTTTCTCTGTCTAACTAATTATAGCATGAAATAGACGCCGTTAGTAAAGAATGTTTTGAGAGTTTCTTAATGCTTATGATGTGGTGTAATGTGGAAAACTCCCCTTCCGAACATAAAAATACCCTGGCACTCCAGGGTATTTTGCTACGACGATTTGCGGCGGATAACGCGGCGGGCTTTTTTGGCCGGGGCCTTCTCTAACAACTCCTTGGCTTGCTCGTGCGTGATGCTCTTCGGCTCGGTGTCTTTCGGGATTTTGGCGTTCTTTTTGCCGTCGGTGATATAGGGGCCGAAGCGGCCGTTTAACACCTTGATACCGTCGCCAAAGTCGGTGATGTTTTTCTCGGCCTCGGCTTTTAGCTTTTCGGCGTAGAGTTTTTTGGCTTCATCCAGCGTGATGGTGTGCGGGTCGAGCGGCTTGATGCTGACGAACAGCTTGCCCACCTGGATATAGGGGCCGAAGCGGCCGATGTTGGCTTTTATTTCCTTGCCGTCTTCCGTTTCGCCGACTATGCGTGGCAGCTTGAACATCTCCAGCGCCTGCTCGAGCGTGACGGTTTCTATCTTGGCGCCGGCCGGTAGCGGCGCGAAGGTTGGCTTGGGGTCATCGCTTTGCTCACCCTTTTGCAGCATGGGGCCGTAGCGGCCAAAGCGCGCGAAGATCGGCAGGCCGGTCTTTGGGTCGTCGCC
>CBIMUR010000118.1:0-2729 GCA_966247155.1 uncultured bacterium | reverse complement strand
ACCCAACTCCGCACCACCATCGAAGCCGCGCAAAAACGCGTGGAAGGCTACAACTTCGACACCCGTAAAAACGTTGTGCAGTACGACAACGTCATCAACCGCCACCGCCGCGTGGTTTACACGATGCGCCGCAAGATTCTTGAGGGCGACGATATCAAACCGGAAATCGAGCGCCTAATCCGCGAAAAGCTACGCGACCTTACCGCCGTGCCGGCCAAGAACAACGCGAAATTTGCCGAGCAGTTCGAAGAAGTCTTCCCGGCAAGCGAAAAGAAGATCAAGGAAGTCGGCGAAGAAAAGAAAGACAAGCTGCGACTCGAGCTGGCGCAAAAAGTCGTTGAAAGACTCTACAAGGAGAAAGAAAAAGAGCTGACGCCGGAAATCATGCGCAAGGTAGAGCGCGAAGTGTACCTGCAGGTGCTCGACACGCTGTGGATGCAGCACCTTGAGAACATGCAGCACCTGCGCGAAGGAATTCACTGGCGCAGCGTGGGCCAGCGTGACCCGCTGGTAGAATACCGCAGCGAGTCGCAAAAGCTGTTCGAGAGCCTGCAGGCGACCCTGCGCGACGAAGTGCTGCGCGCGGTCATGCACGTGCATGCCAGCGACGTGATCGTGCAAGATGAGGAAGACCACGACACCGAACTGACCCGCCTGGCCGAAAACGCGGTTGAGCGCGGCGTCAACGAAGTAACCGGCGGCGAAGAGAACCGCGACAATGACTTCAAAACGAAAAAGGCTAAGAGCGCCAGCGAAGCGGGCAAGACGAAGAACGCTGCCCGCAAAAAGAAAAAAGCGGCGCGTCAGAACCGCAAGAAAAGCCATCGTAAATAATCTCTGAAATGGGTTGAGCCCGGCAGTTCCGTCACGCGCGCGGAGGAACTACCGGGCTTTTGTTGCGTTAGCGGCGCCGCTGACGTCGGCGCACTTTCTTGGCGGCACGGGATACCACCCATGCCGCCCGGCCTACTTCAATTGCGTCGATGCAGATGTCCGGGCAAAGTGCCCGGATCAGGCCGGCGGCGCAATTGCACCACCGGCGCCAGTACGGCACGACCGGCGTGCGCGCGGGATCGCGTCGCCGACCGATGAGCTTCCTCATGGAAGCCCTCCTTTCTCAAAGTGTGCCGTTCCTCTGTGCGACTACTATAATACAACTAAGCTACAATAATGTCAAATATCATAGCAAAAAGCGGCTTTCTCGTATCTGTAAAATCATCTGAAAAGGTGGCATTTCCACTCAAAAAGTGGCACAATAGAAAAAGTTATTTTGCGAGAACACTAACAGGAGAGGGTTTTGAAACACACAGTCGAAGAAGTGAAATTAGCTAATGGCGCGCGCGGGCTACTGATAGACATTCCAGGCGCCACGGTAATGAGCTTCCAGTTCCAGTTCCGCGCGGGCAACCGCTACGTGCGAAACAAGGACATTTACGAAACGGCGCACATTATGGAGCATATGGCGTTCGGCGCCAACGCGCAGTTTAAAAGCGAGCACGAATACGAGGCCGAATTTACCAAAAACGGCGCCTACCACAACGCCTATACCAGCGACCTTTCCATGGTGTATGTGGCAGATTGTGCCGATTTTGAGTGGGACCGCATACTGGCGTTGCAGCGGGTGGCGATCTGCCAACCGAAATTCAACGCCGGCGAGCTGGAAGCTGAAAAAGGCAACGTAAAAAGCGAGCTGACCGGCTATTTGAACAACCACAACCGCGTGCTGTGGCCGAAAATCCAGCAGCTGCTGGGCGAAGACGTGTATACGTTTTGGCAACGGCTGCAAACGATTCAAAGCGTCAGCCTGGCCGACATCCGCGAGCACCATAAGCGCACGCACACGGCGGCGAACATGCGCTTTGTCATCGCGGGCAAACTGCGCGGGCGAAAGGCGGAAATAAAGCGCCAGCTGGCCGAGTGGGAACTGCCCGAAGGCGAGCGCTTCGAGGTGCCGCGCGACGAACTGCGTCGGGGCAACCCGACCCTCATCCGCCGCAAAGAAGCCTCCAACCTTACCTTTGGCTGGAGCATGACCGTGCCGCGCGAACTTTCCGACGAAGAAGTGGAGGCGATGAATTGCCTCGACCAAATCCTCACCGGCACGATGCACTCACGCATTTACGGCGCGGCGCGTAAAAAGGGCCTGGCGTACGGCGTTTTCTCGGACACGTCGGTGGGATTTCACGACAGCAGCTGGGATTTTGGCGGCCAGGTCAACCTGGAGACGTCCAGCGCGTTGTTTGACATTATCGTGCGCGAGATGAAGCACGTGCTCGACGGCAAACTGACTGAAGACGAGCTGGCGGCAGCCAAATCATACGCGCTGGGCCGCTACCAAATGGGCGCGCAAACCGTGGCGCAGATCAGCAATTTTTACACCGGGCGTTACTTTGCTGATGGCGTGGTGAAAGATTATGAAAAAGTGCCTGAATCCATCCGCAAAACCACCCGCGACCTCATGATCACGACGGCGCGCGAGTTCATCGTCCACGACGCGTGGGTGCTGGCGGGCGTTTCCAGCGGTGAGAAGGAAGAGATTGTGGCACTCGACGGCAAATTGGCGTCGCTGTTCGAAAAACGGTAAAATAAAATCATGAAAATCGCAATTGCCGGCTATGGGGTAGAGGGAAAGTCGAATTACGACTATTTTAAAACGCGCGGCGAGGTGACGATCGTAGACGAACGTGAGGAGATCGCCGATTTGCCGGAAGGCGCCAAGGCACTTTTTG